>JADLAP010000274.1 GCA_020848195.1 Phycisphaeraceae bacterium | reverse complement strand
GCCTTCGGAGAGGGTTTCGAGCAGGCGCTTGCGGGCCTCGGCGCGTTCCTCTTCGATGAGCTTGCGGCGGCTGATGACGATGTTGCGGCGGTCGCGGTCGATCTTGAGGATCTGGGCGCGAACGGTCTGGCCGATGAAGTCGCCGATATCGCCGGGCCGACGGATGTCCACCTGGCTGGCGGGCAGGAAGACGGGCACGCCGATGTCAACCAGCAGGCCGCCCTTGATCTTCCGCATGACCTTGCCTTCAACCACATCGCCCTCGGCGTTCCGGTTGATGATGCGTTCCCAGCCACGGATGCGGTCGGCCTTGCGCTTGGAGATTTCCACCGTGCCGCTGTCGGACTCGATGTCCATCAGCAGCACTTCGACGGCGTCGCCGACTTCCACTTCGTCGGGGTTGTCGAATTCGTTCTTGTCCAGCGTGCCTTCACTCTTGAGGCCGACCTCGATGAGGAAGACGTCGCCGGAGCGGCCGATGATCTTGCCCTTGAGGATCACGCCGGGCTTGAGTTCGGCGACCTGGCCGTCCATCAGCGCGTCCATGCTGCCGCCGGTGGCCAAGCCCAGCTCGGCGGCGATCATCTGTTCCGCCTCGATGTCCGAAATGTCCAATTGTGCGATGAGATTGCGATCTACCATGTCACGTGTCTTCCGCGCCGGATGGCGCTTTCGTACCCGCGGCCGTGGGAACTGGCCTGACGGGTCGCGGCTGACCGGTCATTCCCGCGGAGTTTCCAAGTGAAACTTCCGGGGGCCGGAGGCCACCTGTCCAATTGCTTCCGCCCTGCCCCACCGTGGGACAGTTGCCGGCTTGAGCAACGAGCCGCACATCATAACATCCGCCTACGCATTGTGCTACCATGAAACGCTTTCCCGCCAACGGATACCCGCCTGGAGAAATACCCATGACCGCGCCACTCAATCGCTACAGCAGTCGCATCACGCAACCCAAAAGCCAGGGCGCCAGCCAGGCCATGCTCTACGGCACCGGCATGAACGACGACGACATGAACAAGCCGCAGGTCGGCATCGTCGCCAACTGGTACGAGGGCAACACCTGCAACATGCACCTGAACCAGCTTGCCGACTTTGTCGCCGAGGGAGCGAAATCCGCCGGCATCAAGCCCATGCGGTTCAACACCATCGGCGTCTCCGACGGCATCTCCATGGGCACGGAAGGCATGAGCTTCTCCCTGCCGTCGCGCGACCTGATCGCCGACTCCATCGAAACCGTCATGGCCGGCCACTGGTACGACGCCTGCGTCGCCCTGCCCGGCTGCGACAAGAACATGCCCGGCGCGATCATCGCCATGGCGCGGCTCAACCGGCCCGGCATCATGGTCTACGGCGGCACCATTAAGCCCGGCTGCACGCAGTTCAACGGCCAGACCCAGGTCCGCGACGTCGTCAGCGCGTTCCAGTCCTACGGCGAATTCCTCGCCGGCAAAATCACCGAAGATCAGCGGCAGCAGATCGTCAAGTGCAGCATCCCCGGCGCCGGCGCCTGCGGCGGCATGTACACCGCCAACACCATGGCCAGCGCGATCGAAGCCCTCGGCATGAGCCTGCCCTTCTCATCCTCCAATCCCGCGGAAAGTCCGGAGAAAGTCGCCGAATGCCGCGCCGCCGGCATCGCCGTCCGCCGCCTGCTGGAACTCGACCTCAAGCCCGGCGACATCATCACCCGTCAATCCTTCGAGAACGCCATCACTATGGTCATGATCCTCGGAGGCTCGACCAACGCCGTGCTGCACATGCTCGCCATCGCCAGGAGCGTCGGCGTCGATCTGACCATCGATGACTTCCAAACCATCAGCGACAAGACGCCCTTCCTCGCCGACCTCAAGCCGTCGGGCAAGTACGTCATGGAAGACATTCACAAGATCGGCGGCACCCCCGCCGTGATGAAATATCTCCTGAACAAGGGCATGCTCCACGGCGACTGCATGACCGTCACCGGCAAAACCGTGGCGGAAAACCTCAAGGACATCAAACCGATTCCCGCCGATCAGGATGTCGTGCATCAACTGGAAAATCCGATCAAGCCCACGGGCCACATCGCCATCCTCCGCGGCAACCTCGCCCCCGAAGGCGCGGTGGCCAAAATCACCGGCAAGGAAGGCATGCGCTTTGAAGGCCCCGCCCGCGTGTTCGACTGCGAAGAGGACATGCTCCACGGCCTGGAACAGGGCAAAATCCAGAAGGGCGACGTCATCATCATCCGCTACGAAGGCCCCAAGGGCGGCCCGGGCATGCCCGAAATGCTCACGCCCACCAGCGCCATCATGGGCGCGGGACTCGGCAAGGATGTGGCGCTGATCACCGACGGCCGCTTCAGCGGCGGAAGCCACGGCTTCATCATCGGCCACGTCTGCCCCGAAGCCCAGCTCGGCGGCCCGCTGGCGCTCGTCCGCGACGGCGACATCGTCGTCATCGACGCCGCCAAACGCATCCTTGACGTCAAGGTCGCCGAAAAGGAAATGGCCGCACGCAAAAAAGCGTGGACCGCTCCTGCGTTCAAGGCCACCCGCGGCGTGCTGCTCCGCTATATCCGCAGCGTCAGCAGCGCCAGCGAAGGCTGCGTGACCGACGCGTAAACGGATGTGATTTGACGTAGCGCCGCGACGTGTCGCGCGTTTCGCTCACCCCGCCCCTGCCCGCCGGTACGTGCGCGGACATCGTCCGGTTGCGCGCCGAAACCGCGTTGAAAAATGCAGTGCGTCGTCGTAGCCCACTTCCGCGGCAATGCTCTTGATCGGTTGCGACGTCGCCAGCAGCAATCCCTTGGCCTTCTCCATGCGCACTTGTTCCAGGAACCGCACCGGTGAAATGCCCACCTGCGCTCGGAACAGATGTGCAAACCGCGAAGCCGACAGGCTGGCGACGCGGGCCAGGGCCGCTTCGCGCCAGGGATGCGATGGATCCCGGCGCATCGCGGCGATGGCGCGTTCGATCCGGTCATCCATGGCGATACGGCTCTCGGTCAGCGAGAACGCCAGCACCAGCGCCTGCTCCAGCGCCAGCGAAGCCAGATGACGCCGCGCGGGATAGTCGGCGTGCTGATATTCCAGCACATTGCGCAGACATTGCACCAGCCGGCTCCAGGGCTTTCGACCGGGACGGGAGAGACACGCATATCCAGCAGTCGCGCGGGCTTTCTCACCCCAGTTCAACCATGGCCGCCACTCCGCGCGAGCGTTGAAGATGACCCACATTTCCCGGTGCGCAGCGGCTGCGCTCAGGACATACGGCAATCCCGGCGGCCATAGCAGCAGCGACGGAGCCGACCACCCGGTTGTGCTTCCTTCACAACCTATGGCTATGCGGCCAGTCAGCAAACATCCAAGCGTGTAATGGGCAAACCCCTGCTCTCGCAGGAATACATGCCCGGCGGGACAGGTCTCTTCTCCACTGGTCACAATGATGTCAGCAGAATTATCCATGTAAACAATCGTCCTGAACATATCGCTTCATGTATGACCTGATATTTTACGGTATATCATCGCATTCACGACCAGACGGATCAGGATGCCTCGACAGTATATTCCATAACATGGCGAATCGAACTCCTGGTCACAGAAAACACCCGTTCGCCGGCAGGGAGCGTCATGCGGTACAAAACGGATTGGTCCCAGGCTCAGCAGCGACTGACCGCCTTATGGCACGGTCAGCGGATGGATCGACCTTGCATTGCCGTCCGAGCGCCGATACCGGATGCGCCGTCGTCGGAACCCATCGCTCCGGCTGACGTGGAAGGTTGTTGGCTTGATCCCGGCTTTCGCGTGCAACTGGCTCGCCGCACGTTGCAATCCACCTGGTGGGGCGGTGAATCCATTCCTTCCTGTCTCCAGATGGCAGGATGGATGATTTGCCTGGGCGGGACGCCGCGATTTGACCGGCACACCATCTGGTTCGATGCGCAGGCTGTCGATTTCACGCAGCCTTCGCCCTTTCGTCACCAGCCCGACAGCCCCTGGATGCGGAAATTCGTCAGACTCTGGAAGGCCTTGTGCGACGAAGCGGGCTGTGATGGTTTTCTTGTGGGTTCACCGCTGATGCTCCCCGCTTGCGACCTGCTTTCCATGCACATGGGAACCGAAGCCTTTCTGCTGGCCATGATGGATCAGCCTCAATGGCTTGCCGACGCCATTCTCCACGGCGCTCGGGAGCAGGTGAAGGCATGGCGGCAGATCATCAGCCTGACCCGCGAAAGTGGGCATGTCTACTGGAACGGCAACGCCGGCTGGATGGCGCTCTGGACGCCTGAGCCGTATTTCACCACGCAATGCGACGTGTCCTGCATGATGTCGCCTGAACTGTTCAACAGGTTCATCATGCCTGAACTGGAAATCTATGGCGGGGAATACGGTGCGACATGGCATCACCTCGATGGCGGCGACGCCCGTAAGCATCTGCCCAGCCTGCTGTCGCTTTCGTTCCTCAAAGTCATCCAGTACACGCCCATGCCCTGCGAACCGCCCAACGGCCCGGCCCATCTGGAAATGTACAAACAGATCCAATCCGCGGGCAAAATCGTGCACATCCAGGTGACGCTGGACCACATCGAACCGCTGGTCCGCCAGCTTGACCCGGCCCGCCTGATCCTCGACACCACCTGCGCCAGCCACGAACAGGGCGAACGACTGCTCGAACAATGCGTCGACTGGTGCGCCGAATCTCCCTGTCTTTGTTCCTGATCCTTACCCGGAGTTCTCCCATGCCAATGGCCCCCGTGAATCTCAACGTCGATTTCAGCACCCGCACCGGTGACATCAGACCGATGCACAGCGTCAACCTCGGCCCCGTCCAGATGAATGGCTGGATGGACACGTCGGACATGTACCGCGAAATGAATTTCCCACTGGTCCGTCTGCACGACTGTCAGTACGCCGTGCCGGAAACCGTGGACGTTCACTGCATTTTCCCGCTGTTTGACGCCGATCCGCACGACCCCCGGAATTATCGTTTCGCCATCTCGGACGATTACATCCAGTCCATCCTCGACACCGGATCGCAGATCGTCTACCGCCTCGGCGAGACCATCGAACACCACACCCGGCGTCACTACTTCGTCCATCCGCCGAAGGATTTCCAGAAGTGGGCGACCATCTGCGTGAACATCATCCGGCACTACAACGACGGCTGGGCGGATGGATTCCATCACAACATCCGCTACTGGGAAATCTGGAACGAGCCGTGGATTTCCGCCTGCTGGGAAGGCACGCACGAGCAGTATTTCCAGTTGTACGAAATCGCCGCCAAGGCGATCAAAGCCCATGATCCAAACCTGAAAGTCGGCGGCCCCACCGCTCTTTGCGGCACAGGTCCGGAAGACTTCGGCGAAAAATTCGTCAAACACTGCCAACTGACCGGTGCGCCCCTGGACTTCTATTCCTGGCACATCTACACCCCGGAACCGACCGCCATCGTGGAGGATTCGCACAAAGTCCGCGATCTGCTCAAGCGATATGGATTTGATCGAACGGAAAACCATCTGAATGAATGGAGCTACCTGCCCACCGAGGGTTTCCGGTTCAACTCCATCAAGAAGGATCCGCTGTGCATCAAGCGAGCCGAAGCGGAAATCAGTGGCGCGCCCGGCGCTGCCTTCGATGCGGCGATGCTCATTTACATGCAGGACTGTCCCATTGACGTCGCCATGTACTACTGGGCGCTCAACGGCCTGTGGGGATTCCTCGACAACCAGGCCGCGCCGCGGAAGAATTATCATGCTTTCAAGGCTTTTCGCACGCTGCTGAACACGCCTCGCCGCGCCAAGTCGACCACGAACGATCCCGCCACGGGATACGCCCTGCTCGCGGGCGCATCCGATGAAAAGCAGGCAAATATCCTGCTCGCCAACGCACGTGCGCGGCAATCCGTGTTCGCCGTGACCCTTGCGAAATGGCCATGGTCCGGCAAGGCAGTCTGCAAACAGTACATCCTCGACGAACATCGTGATCTGCTGCTTGCGAATCAAAGCGTGCTGGATGAATCGTCCAGCGTGGTGACCTTGAACCTTCCCGCTCCCGCCGTGGCGCTGCTGACGCTGTCGCCGGAGGCGTAATCGTTTTTCACGATCATTTGGGCAGAAACAATGACCACATCCCGCTATCAACCCACCGACGATGAATTGCGACAATTCCGCGAACTGGGTTTTTTCGTCACACCGGTGCTTTTCGATTCCGCAACGCTGGCGGACATGAAACAGGCCATCATGGCCCTTCACGCGCAGGCGATTCGCGAAGCCGATCGCGAGTCTCCGACGAAAGCGGAACGCGTGCGGACACGGGCGTTTCTGACGCGATGCAGCCATCGCAGCCCGCTGTTCATGGCGTTCTGCCGGCAGGAGCCTTTTGTGGAGCTGTCGCGCAAGATGGCGGGGCTGGATGTGGATGTGTGCTGGAGCCAGGCCATTGTGAAGCCGGCGAGGACGGGCCGGCAACTGGCGTGGCATCAGGACGCACAGTATGCGATCACGGAGCCGATGGACACCGGCTTCACCGCGCTGGTGGCGATCACGGACAGCACCGTGGCCAATGGTACGGTGTGGGCTTTGCCAGGCAGGCACCGCGAAGGCCTGCTGCCCCACGTGCTGGACGCCTCCGGCGAGGAATGGGAAGGAAGATACGACGATGCGGACAAGGTTCCGGTGGAGATGAAAGCGGGACAGGCGCTGATCTTCTGCCGGTATCTCCCCCACTGCAGCGGGCCTAATACGACGGACGACGTGCGCATCACCTATCAACTGGGCTACGTGCCGCCGTACATTCGGCTGGCCGCCACGGGACAGCCGTTCGGCGATCAGGTTCCGTTGCTTCGTGGCGGAGAAAAGGTGTCGGATACGATTAACCCATAAATCGTATCCGACAGCATTTTCATGAGGGCTGCGCCAGTTCCGCCAGCAGGGCGGCATGGGTTCGGCAGCCGAGGTGGAAACAGTCAACGTTGAATTTTTCGTTGGGCGAATGGATCGCGTCGTCGGCGAGCGCGAAGCCGACGAGGAGGCTGTCGAGTCCGAGGCATCGTTTGAACTCGCCGATGACGGGAATGGTCGCTCCTGTGCGGATCAGGGCCGGAGCCGCGCCGGTGGTGGTCCGGACCGCGCGGGTGGCGGCGGCGATCCAGGGTGAATCGACATTGAGCACCACGGGCAGCGCGTCGCCGTGATGCGTCAGCTTCCACCTGCAGCCATGCACGGACTGGCCGTGCAGCCACTGTTCAAACGCGGTTGCGATGCGTTTGGGATCCTGATTGGGCGCCAGTCGGAAACTGACCTTGGCGCCGGCGAAGCTGGGGATGACGGTCTTGGCGCCGGGGCCGCCGTAGCCGCCGTAGAGTCCGTTGATGTCGCAGGCGGGACGGACCCACTTGCGTTCGAGCGTGGAGAAGCCGGCCTCGCCGTAGGGCGTGCTTACGCCGATGGGCGTGAGGCAGTCGCGCATTTCATCGAATTGCAGGGCATTCCACTGCGTTTTTTCCGCCGGCGAAACGGGCAGGACATCGTCGTAGAAGCCGGGAATGGTCACGCGATGCTGCTCATCGAACAGCCGGCCGAGGACGCGGGCGAGCATGGTGGCGGGATTGGCCATCGCGCCGCCGTAGACGCCGGAGTGCAGATCGCGGCTGGGGCCGTGAAGCTGGACGTCATAGTACAGCAGACCGCGCAGGCCGTAGGTGATGGCCACGGTCCGCGGATTCCACATGGTGGTGTCGCTGATAAGAACGAAGCCATGGGTGGGATCAGCGTCGAGCAGCGTGCCCTGTTCGGCGATGAACTGCTTGAGGTGTGTGCTGCCGCATTCCTCCTCGCCTTCGAGCACGAGGGTGACGCGCACGGGCCATCGCTGGTGGACATGACGCCACGCAGCCAGGGCTTCGAGGAAGCAACTCACCTGTCCTTTGTCATCGCTGGCGCCGCGGGCGTAGATGGCTCCGTCGCGGATTTGCGGATCGAACGGCGGCGTGCGCCACTGTTCCAGCGGATCGGGCGGCTGGACATCGTAATGGCCATAGAAAATCACATGCGGAGCCGACGCGGGATACGTGCCCGGCGGCGTGGCGGCCAGCACGATGGGATGTCCCGGCGTGGCCACAAGGTTGGCGGTCATGCCCAAACTCGCCAGCCGCTTGACCGCCCAATCCGCCGCCTGCCGCACCGACGCCGCATAGGCGGGATCCGTGCTCACGCTGGGGATGGCCAGCCATGCCCGCAGCCGATCCAATGCTTCCTGCTTACCGCGTTCCAGATGAGCCAGCACCGCATCAGTCATGGATCAGTTTCTTTCCGCATCAGGAGGCATCGACATCGACTTCGACCCGGCCATCCACCTGCCGCACCGGCATCACGCGCAGCGGAATGTCGTCCTCGAAATCCACATTTTTGCCTGAGTCCACGTGGTATGAATAGCCATGGAACGGACAGGTGATGACCTTGCCCTGCAACGGCCCTTCGCCCAGCGGCAAACCCGCGTGAGGGCACATGTTCTCGAAGGCGTGAAACTGATCGCCGACGCGGCAGACCGTGACGGCCTGGCCTTCGAGCATCACGCAGGCCTTCTTGCCGTTCTCCAGTTTCAACACATCAGGGGCGGGTATCCATTTGGCCATGGCGAATCCAATCCTTAGTATCAGGTGCAATGGTTGGTTCCGATTTTAGCCCGATGTATGCGTCGGTGTCATCCGCGGCCAAGGAAGCTTTGTCCAAGGCGGACTCTTC
>JADLAP010000273.1 GCA_020848195.1 Phycisphaeraceae bacterium | reverse complement strand
CACCGCAGTCCGATCAACTTCCTCGTCCACCTGCTCGCCGGCCTGATCGCCTACGCCAGGCAACCCAAGAAGCCGTCGCTGAACCTCGGTCGATGGGCCGAATCAGAGACGACCATGCTGCTCGCTTGGGTCGCGCTCAACAATAACCTATTCAACTATCGTGGGGTGAGGGTGTAGTTCCAGTCACCGTGGAAGCGGTCGGGCTTGAGGCGCAAGGCGGCCAGGTCGGCGTCGGCGACCTGGATGGCGGTTTCGTATTGACGGGTATCCAACGCCGCCTTGACGATCAGGCCGGTGCGGGTCGTGGTGCCGGCGATCAGGTTGACCATCGTCTGGTGGCTGATCAGGGGTCGGCCACGCCAGTTGTGGGTGATGAAACTGAACAGCCGGTGCTCGATCTTGTTCCACTTGCTGGTGCCCGGCGGGAAGTGGTAGGCGCGGATCGTCAGTTCCAGGTCGTCGGCCAGTTGTTGAAGCGACAATTTCCACAGCCGGTTGCGGGGGCTGTTGCTGCCGCCGCCGTCGGCGGTGATCAGCAGTTCGGTGGCGCGAGGGAAGCGGCGGAATCCCATGCGTTGCCACCAGGTGCGGATGCTGTTGGCGGCGAACTGCGCGGTGTCGTGATCGATGCCCACGCTGACCCAACCCTGGTTGTTGAGGATGTCGTAGACGCCGTAGGGGATCGCCTTGCCCAATTGCGGATCGATGAAGTCATGGACGCGGACTTCCTGGGGTTCGCCCGCCGGTCGCCCGGTGCGGCTGGGATTGCGGAAATCTCCGACCAATTCCTTCTTCTTGGTGTCCACCGAGATCGCCGGCTGGCCGCGTCGGTTGAAGCGGCCCACCATCGCGTTGATGTGCTCGAACTGCGCATTGCGGTCCGGATGGGACGCGCCCTCGCGCGTCTTGCGGTTGGCCTGGAGGCTGTAACCCGCTTCGTGCAGCAGCGCCGCGATGGTGTTGACGCTGACCGGATGATCCTGCCGCGTCAGTTCGTCGGCCAGTCGCCGCGTACTCTTGCAGGTCCAGCGCAAAGGCGAGGTCGGATCGCCGCGCGTCGCCGGTTCGATCAACGCCTCCAGCGCCGCGAGCAACCCCGGGTCGGTCTGCGTCAGTGCCTTGCGACCGCCGCCGGGGCGACGCACCCGCATCGCCTCGACCCGGCGCCGCGCCGCGGGCAACCGCAGTTCCCGCAGCCCCGCGGCAATCGTGGTTCGCGACAGGCCGGTGGCCCGTGCCACCGCCATATCCCAGATCCCGAGCCTCAGCCGCTGCCCATTGGCGACGACGACGTTCATCCATCTCGACGCACAACGCCCGGTACTTGCGCCCAATCCGTTGCATCTCGCGTCGCACATTCACATCAACTACATCGGCCATCGTCGCCCGACCGAAGTAAAGATGGTCATGTTATTGATGAGCGCAGCCTTGGCGGGCAAAGCGCCGGCGGTGCAGGCGTTCGCCATGCCCGACGCGACCCATGTGTCTGCAATACTCCGCGACGATCTGACGGCTGCGGGAATCGCCTACCGTGACGACGCAGATCGGAAGATCGACTTCCACGCCCTGCGGCATACCCGTGGCGTTTGGTTGGCGACCTACGCCGGCGCGACGCCGCGGGAGATTCAGGAATTGATGAGGGTGTCCACGTTGGGATTGGTGGACCGCTATTGCCGCAGTTTCCGCATGACCCGGACGCTGATCACGGCAGGCCCGGACCTGGACGCCCCGGCCAAGTACATCGCCATCGCCACGGGGACGGATGACCTGACCGTCGGCGCTTGCGCAAGAGGGGCGGTCAACACTGGACATTGATGGACAAACCCCGCTTCGCCCCCTCGCTGCCGCCGGCGCCGGCGGCAGCGAGAAAAGCCTGCAAAACAAGGATATTTCGCACGATTCGAGGGGATCAGCAAGTGCCGGTGGAGGGACTCGAACCCACACCTCCTTTAAAGGGAGAACGGATTTTGAATCCGTCGCGTCTGCCAGTTCCGCCACACCGGCGTGGTAGGGGGGTTATTCTCCGCGATGGGCAAAACCCCGTCAAATACCGTTATTTCTTCGGCGTGGCGATCAGTTCAACCACGTCGGAGGCGGGCAATGTCAGCGCGCCATGCGCGCGGGCGGCGGCCTGGGCGAGGTCGCCGGTGCTGGTTTTCACAAGGTCGAGCAATTTGTCGATCTGAGGCTCGGTCAGCCGATTGCCGATCTGCGTGGCGGAATCGGCCAGGCTGTTGAGCAGGGCGACGCGCATTTCAGGCTCGGTGGCGGCCATCACCGCGTCGGCGATGTGGCGCTGGGCTTCCGTGCTGTCGAGCATGGCGAGAATCCGAGACGCGGCGATGGCGATGTCACCGCGGCTGTCGCCGAGGGCTTCGGTCAGGGCGGGTTCGGCGTCGGCGGCATGGTAAATCCCGCTATCGATCTGGGCGATGTCGTGCAGCAGGCCGAGGGCTTCCATGGCCAGGCTGTTGGCTTCTTCCTCGGTGATGGGCGAGCCGGCGTAGCGTTGGGTCGCCAGTTCCACGGCCGGCTTGATGCCGTCGAGGTTGGCGGCCCGGGTGATGGGGAACACGCCGGGGTCGCTTTCGAACATGGCGTTGAAGGAGGCCAGATCGGCGCTGTTGGCCGCCATGGCGATCAGGGGCGCCGCCACGACGCGGTAGTCGTCCACGCGCTGCTTGTACATGGCGCTGGTGGCGTCGACATCGAGGTCGCAGACGATCAGGTCGACCCCGGGCTTGCCGCGCAGAGCTTCGATCATCTGGTCATAGCTCGTGACGCCGACGGCCTGCATGCCGAGTCCTTCACGGAGGATGCCGGCAAGGGCTTTGGCGGTTTCGATGTCGCGCGCGATGGCGAAGCCGTACTGCCGGTCGCTCTGGCGGATGGCTTCGGAGAGGACGGGCACAACGCGGTGGCTGCCGGGGTAATCGGAACGTGGGCGCGCGTTGGCCATGGTGAAGGCGGCGTGATAGCGGACGCGCCGGTCGGGGTAGTTCAGGCATGCCAGCAGCGGCTGGATGGTTCCCTCACGGTTGATCAGGGCGTCGGTGCCGGCGGTCTGGCGCAGGGCGGCGATGGCGTCGAGGGCCAGCGCCGAGTCGTGATCGCTGAGCGCGCGATGCAGGACGTCATGCTGTCGCAGGGGGCCTGCCATCTGGAGGTAGTCCGCGGCGGGTCGCCAGTCCTTGGGATAGCTGAGATCCTTCTTGTCGGCGGGCAGCCGGTTTTCACGGGTGAGGTTGGCCGCCAGCCAGAGGCTCAGCGCGGGCGCGAGGTGGGGGTTGAGTTCCATCGCGCGGTGGGCGGATTTCATGGCCAGGACATAGCCGAAGATCGCGCCGGGCACGGGGGTGTAGGTGAGTTTGCGTTCGCGGGAGAACTGCCAGATCAGGCCGATGTCGTCGGTGGGATCGTAGCCGGGCAGGGCATCGCCGCGTGCGGCGGATTCGTAGTGGTTCTGTCCAAGGGTCATGTACAACTCGGCGGCGGAGACGTTGCCCGGCACGCCGGCGGAGCGGGCCAGTGCGAGATAGGCGGATTCGACGATGGATTTCGCCGTGGCGTCGGCGGTGGGGTTTTCCAGCACTTCGCGCATGTAGGGCAGCGCGCGGGGATAGCCGATCTCCGCGAGGACCTGGGCGACCTGGCCCTGCTGCACGGGTTCGAGCCGGGGCAGGGCGACGGAGAGGGGATAGACGACGGGCCGGCCGATGGCGGCCATCGCCGCGAGCACGAAGGGGTGCAGCGGTTTGAGGCTGTCATCCTGCAGGGCGTCGAGCAGGGCGGGCGTGGCGTACTCCCCGGCCGCGCGGAGCCGCTGTGTGGCGTTGAGGTTCGCGCGAGCCCCTTCGGCGAGGCTGCGGATATCGGCGAGAATGCGTGCCGTGTCGCGGCTTCGCGCGATGCGGGCCTTCTGGATTTTCTGTTTCAGTTGCGTGGCCAGTTCGGTCAGCGTGTCCACGCGGCTGGCGCGGTAGAGCGTGCGGTCGTAGTCGATGTAGCTGCTGGCCTCGACGACGTCGAGCAGATTGCCTTCATCGACCTGAAGCAGTTTCTGGCCGATGCCCAGCGCCAGGTCCGGGCGTGCGATCAGGACGTAGTGATTGAAGTCGTCCCAGAGACTGGCGGTGTTGTCGGTCTGCGCGGAGGCCGGAGCCTGGAAGGATGCCAGGCAGAACAGGGCCAGCGTCAGACCGATGCCAAGACGAACTCTCATGCTGTGCAGCTCCGAGGGGCTGTGGATCAGGATCCAAGGCAGGTCCGGTTCGTCGCGGGAGCCGAGGACGAACCTTCAAAATGGCCGGAAAGTTCCGGAGATTGCCGGGGACCTGGGGTGGAGCCGCCTGATCGCACTGACCCGTTGCCGCACTCTAACCATCGCTGGCGCAAGGGTCAAGACCAAGCGTTGGGGAATCATGTCTGGTTTGTGAGAAGCGGAAGAAAATCGGTTGCCGTGAAGTTCCAGGCGTGTTCCACAGTGAGCCAAGTCATGGGAGCCGGGGAAGGTGGAGCGAGGACGCGAACGCCTGGACCCCGCGGCGACCAGACAGCCGGGTCGGTCGGGCCAAACAGGGCCAGCACGGACAAACCCATCTGCGCCGCCAGATGGGTTGGTCCCGCATCGTTGCCGATGAATCCTGCCGCGCCATGCAACAGGTCGTGCAGTTGCAGCACATCCGTGCCATGGATCACCTCGAACGCATCGGCAAGCCGGCGGACAGCTTCCGGGGACCAGCGTTCCCGTTCCACCTCGCCCAGGAGAAACCGGACACGGAAACCGCGCCGGCTCAGTTTGCCGGCCAGCGCGACAAATCGGTCCAGAGGCCAGCACTTGTCCCGTCCGCCGCTGCCGGGGTGGATCATCACGGGGCCGTTGGGCTGACGATGCGTCGTGGGTTGGCGCATGGTCCAGGCCAGTCCCTGCTCCGCCATTTGCTGCAGGCAGGTGTCGGTGACGTGGCGATGTTGGTCCGCGTGGGGACGGAGTTGGATGTACACCCGCTGCGCGGTAGGCGCAAGGCTTGCCGCGTGGCGCGCCCAGTCATCATCGCCGCGGCTGACGAAGCTGATGATGCGCTTCGCCGCCGCCAGGATTTGTCGCGTCACGGGAGCGAGATTATTCGGTGAACAGGCTCCATGCAGCCGGGACCAGCCGCCGGATTCGATGTCCAGGGCCTCGACATGCGGCAGCATCCGTGCGGCGAGCCGGCCTTTGGATGCCGCGGTCACCACGGTGATCGGCTCCGCCACGCCTCGCCACAGGGGAAACGTCAGTACCCAGTCGCCGATCGCGCCCTGATGCACGACCACCGTGACACCGCTGGCCGTTTCAGATTGCGTAGGCCCACCCTTCGGTTTCATCGAGGTTCATGTCCATGGCGTCGATGGATCCGCCGACAATCGCCTTGGCGCGAGCCAGAGCGCGTTTGGCGCTGGTGAAGATGCCGTAGCCGGTTTCGAAGGCATTTTCCGGCCCGATCAGGTCGATCAGCCCGTATCGACGCACGACCTCCATCAGTTCCGGCTTGATGCCGCAGAGGATGACGTGCCGATCCTGCGTGTGCATCTGCCGCACAAACTGCTCGAATACGCCCAGCGCGGTGGCGTCGATCAGGTGCGTGCGCTTGAGCCGGAAGATGACCACGCGGACGGGGCAGGACGCCAGCCGCGTCAGGCGTTGCCGCAGTTCATCGGCGACGCCGAAGAACAGGTCGCCCTCGAACTGGAGGAAGATCACCTTGCGTCGCCCGGTCTTTTCCTGCAGCGGCCGCTCGATGAAAGGCCCCGCGCCGGTGCCGACCATTTCCGCCATGCGAAGCTGGCTGGTGTGCCGCAGATACAGCGCCAGATTGATGAAAATGCCCACGTAGATCGCATAGGTCAGCGGCAGCAGCAGGGTGGCCATGAACGTCATCAGGCACACCGAAGCGTCCGTCCGGCTCGTTCGCACGATGCGGCGGATGTCGCGCACGTCGATCAGCGTCATGCCCACGAGAAACAGAATCGCCGCCAGACAGGCGAATGGAATGTGCCTCGCCTGCTCGGCCAGCAGCAGGAAGAGCACGGCATTGAAGACGGCGCAGAGGAGGTTGGCCACGCGTGTGCGGGCGCCGACGGCATACTGCAGCGCCGAACGCGAAAAGCTGCCCGATCCCGGCATGCACTGAAAAAACGAGGCGACGAGATTGGACACGCCCTGACCGAAGAATTCCTGGTTCGCGTCGATCTGCTGGCCGGTCCGCATGGCGATGGCTTTGGCGATGGAGACGGATTCGAGCATGCCCAGCAGCGCCAGCGCCAGCGCGCCGGTGAGAAGATGTTCCGCTTCGAGAATGGACAGGCTGGGCAACTGGAAGCGGGGCAGGCCGCGGGGCAGTTCGCCGATGATGTGGAGGGTTTGGTCGGTCCAGCCCATGGCCCAGACGAGGGCAGCCGATCCCACCACCGCCAGCAGCGGGCCGGGGATGAAACGCCAGATGCGTTTGGCCGCCACCACCAGCACGATGGAGCCGGCGCAGATGGCCGGCGCGTGCGGATGTTGCGGATCGATTTCGCGCAGATGGGGCCACAGACGCTCGATCGCGCCGATGACGCCGGGCCAGTGGACGCCGTGGCTGCGCATGTTCAGGCCCAGGGCGCTGGGCAGTTGTTCGAGGATGATCAGCACGCCCGCCCCGGCCGTGAAGCCGACCATCACGCTGCGGCTGACGTAGCGCACCAGCGAACCCATGTTCGCCGTGGCGAAGAGCAATTGAATGACGCCCTTGAGCAGGGTCAACGCGATGACCAATCGCAGGTAGTCCTCGGCATTGCCGTGCGCCACGCGGGCGACGATGGAAGCCACGAGAAGGCTTTGCGTGTTGGTCGGGCCGTTGGACAGGAATTTGCTGGATGTGAGCAATCCGCCGAGGAAGGCCTGGATGATCGCGGTGTACAGGCCGTACACCGGCGAGACGCCGGCAATGACGGCGAACGCCATCGACTGCGGCAGATCCACGACGGAAACGGTCAGTCCCGCGATCAGGTCGTCGCGCGCGGTGGACCAGCGATAGCCACGAAAGGTTTCGGCGATCGATTCGTAAGCCTGGACAGCCAAAGAATTCAATATGAACATGGCGGCGCGTGTCTTTCCGTCCAGAGCGTAGCGGCAAGGCGATCCCCGACGCAAGCACAACAACAGGGCGAATGCATGGGGTTATCTTCGGGTTGTCCGAACCCAATGACCGAATGAGCAAATCGGAATGACGAATGACAGGCCGGGATATTCGGCGTTTCGCCATTCGGATTTGGACCTTGGTTATTACACTTCGCACGCCTCACGATCCACAAGCGTTCGCCCTGATCGCAGCCTGTGGGCGGTTGTCGCCGAAGGCAACCGGGCGTATCTTCACAGGCTATGGGGGGACTGGAGATGTCAGACATGACGACACAGACGTGGCGAAGAATGGGCGGCATGCTTCTGCTGGCTGCGATGGCGCTGCCCCTGGGTTGCGAGAATTATTCGCCGATGCGCCGGCAGTGGGGCGACAACGCGATGCAGGCCGGCGACGTGGCCGGCGCTCAGGTGGAATACACCCGGGCAACGGAGCTGGATCCTTCCGACTGGAAGAACCAGATGGCGATGGGCCAGGTCTATGCCGTGCAGAAACGGTGGATCGACAGCGAGCTGGCGTTTGAAAAAGCCTACAGCCTGCGTCCCAACGGCGATGAAACGCCGGATATCCTCGACGGCATCGCCGAGGCCATCTTCCAGCAGGAGCGTATCGGCGATCTCCAGCTCATGCTCGCCAAAGCGACGCACGACTACGGCACGACGCGGGACTACCTGCGTCAGGGCAGTTATCTGGCGAAGGCGAAGCTGGTGGACGAAGCGTGGCTGGCCTACCGCAAGGCGGCGCAGTTCGCGGCCGACGACGACATTTCGCCCTACATGGCCATGGCGGATTTCGCCGAGAGTCTGTCGGACAAGGACGTGGCGGCGGATTCGCTTCGCCGGGCGCTGGGGATCAGGCCGAAGGATCCGAAAATCGCCAGCCGTCTGCGCCACTACGGCATCGTGCCCGGCCCCTCGGCGGAACTGCCGAGGCTGAAGGTGGCCACGGACATGCCGTGACGCGACGGGAAATGCCGGACTCGCGGAGCTGACCCTTCTACACATCTCCATTTCGCCGTCCGAAGGCCCCGCGGAAGACCCGCCCCCCCGGGGGACGGGTCATCCGCGGGCTTGGGTCGGTCCATGGCACCGGGCAAAGCCCGCGGATGGGGCGTCTTCGCCCCTTCCGCGGGGTCTTGCGACGGCGGAACAACGAGATTGGGCGGTTCTTGGAGATGTGTATAAGGGTCAGCTCACAGAGCCCGGCTCGGATAAAATCATAACAGCGGCGATTTTCGTGAAAGTAGCGCCGCTTTTCGTGTGAATAGCGCCACTTTTCGTGTGAACGGAGCCGGATTCTGTGAATCCGGCATTTTTTCGCTCAACGCCTGTTTGCCGCATCTTTCCCGCTTGTCTTACACCGGGTAGTCCGGCTTCTGCTGCCAGTCCATCTCGTAGCTGCCGGGGATGCCGTGGTATTCGCGGGGGAAGACGTAATCCTTGCGCAGCGGGTGGCCGGCCCAGTCTTCGGGGAGAAGGATGCGGCGCAGATCGGGGTGGCCTTCAAAGACGATGCCCATCAGGTCGTACGCCTCGCGTTCATGCCAGTTGGCCCCGGGCCACAGGTCAGTGACCGACGCCATAACCGGCTGTTCCCGGCCGAGGAACGCCTTGACCGCGAATTCGTGGCCATGCTTCATGGATCGCAGGTCGTACACCACCGCCAGTTCGTTGTCCGCCACGTAGTCCACGGCGGTGAGGCAACTCAGCCAGTCGAACGCGAGGTCCGGCTCGTGGAACAGAAACTCCGCCACCGGACGGACCGACGCCGCCGCGATATGCACTCGCGGATGTTTTTCCCTGGGCAGGGAGGCCAGAATGGCGGTTGCGAATTGCTCCTGAAGCCGGTTGGCGATCTGGATGGCATCCATCACAAGCGTTTCCTGATGATGCGGGCATTGACGTCCGGGCGTCTCCGCGGTGATGATAGCCGCATCGGGCAGGGATGCCGAGTCGGTTTGGTACAAATGACCGAATGTCCAGGCCCGAATGACGAATGACCGGACGCGCGGGCAGTATGCCAGCGGCCGGCAAGGGATCGATTCATGCGTCATTCGACAATCGGATTTGGACATGCATCAGTTGCCTGAAGGATGGACTTATAGGACTGAAGCCAAATGAGGCAGGATGCCGATAGACATTCCATGCTGCGATGGGGTCAGGTATTGCAATTGGTGGCGGTGGCCATGCTGGGCATGGGCGTCGTGGCGATCCATTCGGCGGGGCTGAGCATCTCGACCGACGCGGCGCATCCCGGAGCCATGTCGGATCCCTTCTCCGTGCTGACCGGGCGGCCATTGATTTACGCCATCCTCGCCACGGCCGCGATGATCTTCGCCAGCCGGCTCGATGTCCGATGGATTTTCCGCCATCGCGGCTGGGTCAGTCCGCTGCTGATCCTTGTGCCCGGCACGATCATCCTGATCGGCCTGACGCTGGTTCCCGGCATCGCCCGCACGGTCAACGGCGCCAGCCGGTGGCTCTACATCGGACCTCGCAGCATGGGCCTGAGCTTCCAGCCCAGCGAACTGGCCAAGCTGGTGATCGTCATCGCCGTTGCGTCCTGGTGCGCCAAACGCAGCGGCGTGATGAAGCGGTTCTGGGACGGCCTGATTCCGCCGCTGATCCTGGTGGGCGTGGTCTGTTTCCTGATCGTGAAGGAAGACCTGGGCACGGCCGTGCTGATCGGCCTGGTTTCCATGGTGCTGCTCGTCGCAGGCGGCGCGCGAATCTGGCAATTGCTGCTGATCGCGCCGCTGGGCGCTGGTGCGATCGTGTACGCCATCATGCGCGAACCCTACCGCATGCAGCGCCTGATGGCATTTCTCGACCCCTGGGCGGACCCCCGCGGCGTCGGCTACCACCCGATCCAGTCCATGCTCGCCATCGCCATGGGCGGCGTCGCCGGCCGCGGTCTGGGCAACGGCGTGCAGAAGTTCGGCTATCTCCCGGAAGACACCACCGACTTCATCTTCGCCGTCATCTGCGAGGAACTGGGCCTGATCGGAGCTGTGCTGGTCGTGGCGATGTTCCTGGTGCTGATCTGGGTGGGACTGGCGATCGTCCGTCAGACCCGCGACACCTTCGGTCGGCTGCTGGCGCTCGGCGTGCTGCTGACCGTCGGCCTGCAGGCGACGATCAACCTGATGGTGGTGACGGTGATGGTGCCGACGAAGGGCATCGCGCTGCCGCTGATCAGCGCCGGCGGCACGGGCTGGATCATCACCGCCTTCGGTCTGGGACTGGTCTCGTCGCTGGACCGGGCGTGCGAGATGGAAGAGATGCAGCTCGATGCGGAAGGGCTGCCGGACTGGGTGATGACGGCACGGATGGGTCAGTGACCCCGTAGAATGATC
The DNA here is from genome assembly GCA_020848195.1 of Phycisphaeraceae bacterium. Classification (GTDB taxonomy): domain Bacteria; phylum Planctomycetota; class Phycisphaerae; order Phycisphaerales; family Phycisphaeraceae; genus JADLAP01. Next base: position 1,409 of record JADLAP010000273.1, on the reverse strand, counting down.
AGGCCGCGTCGCGTCGCCGGGCACGGCCTGCACGGACGATCAGGCGATTTGAGGGGAAGGGTCAGCGTGGCTTCGCAGGCGCCGACAGTGCTGCTGATTGGCGGGGGTTCCGGCGGACACATTTTCCCGAATCTGGCGGTGTGGGAACGTCTGCGCGAGCGCGGCTGGACCGGGGACGGTCGATTCATCGTTTCCTCACGCGCCATCGACAAAAACATTCTTCAGCCGCGAGGCATGGACTACACCGCAATGGCGGCCCGTACCGTGGGACGGATGCCCTGGCAGTGGTGCAGGTTCCTGCTGGCGTGGCGGGCCAGTGGGCGGCAGATCCGCGAGATCGTGCGAAGCTGCGACGTGGTGGCGGCGGTGGCCACGGGCGGATTCGTCAGCGCCCCGTCCGTGGTGGCGGCCCGGAAAGCCGGCGTGCCGGTGGCGGTGGTCAATCTGGACTCGATTCCCGGTCGGGCCAATCGGATGTTGGTGCGCCATGCCTCGGCGCTGTTTTCCGTGTACGCCCATCCGAGCATGGCCGGGGCGACACGGGTGGGGATGCCGATGCGTCGCGCCGCCGTGGGGCCGGAGGATGCGCGTCAGGCGCGACTCGCCCTGGGCCTCGATGCCGACCGCTTCACCCTGCTGATCACCGGGGCCAGCCAAGGCGCCAGTTCGATCAACCAGATGGCGTGGCACATGACCCGTATGCAGTCGGCGCGGAACATGCTGGCGCAGTGGCAGGTGCTGCATCTGGCGGGCCGGCAGGACGCGGAGGTGCTGTCGGGGGCTTACCAGAAGGCGGGCATCCCCGCGCGGGTCGAGCCGTTCATGGAGGAAATGGGGCTGGCGTGGCGAGCGGCATCGGTGGCCATCAGCCGCGCCGGCGCGGGCAGCGTCGCCGAGGTCTGGGCCAACGCCACGCCGACGATTTTCCTGCCCTATCCCCATCACAAGGACCAGCATCAGCGATGGAACGCCGAGCCGCTGGTCCAGGCCGGGGCAGCCCTGATGTTCCGCGATTGCATTGATCCGGAAGCCAACACGCACCAGATCATGGGCCCGCTGGTGGATTTGATGGAAGACGTCGATCGACGCCATCGGATGTCGCAATGGCTGACCCAGACTCGGCCCGCCGACGGCGCTGATGTGCTGGCGCGGTGGGTGGAACAGGCTCGCGGCTGATCGGCGGACGAACGATCGAATGACCGAATGTCCAAATCCGAATGTCAAATGACGGACGAATTACATTCTTGCCAGCCGCGGGCAGACTGCCCGCGCGTCTTCCCATTTGTCATTCGGACTTGGACATTCGGTCGTTGATCTCGCGGCAGAAGCATCACCCTCAACATTCTTTTGACACGATGGGACTGTCGCAACCGAAGTAGAAGTGTCCCCTTGTTCAACCGAGTAGAACT
>JADLAP010000272.1 GCA_020848195.1 Phycisphaeraceae bacterium | reverse complement strand
CTTTTTCGCCGCGGAAGCAAATGATCCGGATCATTCAGGGATCACGGGCGGATCAAATCGTAAAGCTGCGTGCGACAACAACTTGGCTCGTTGACGGTCCGATTTTGATCCTTCAGGGATCATCGGCGGAAAAACGGGATCATCGGGATCAAAATCGACAAAAACAGGCTTCGCGGGGGTGAAAATCAAGCCTCTTGCCCCAGGCACTCCCCCCAAGGGGTCGGAGTGACTGGAGTCAACGGAATACCCAGTAATCTGGATGACAAATTCAATACGGTTTTCACCACGACGGCCCGCACGTCATTCGTCGCGGTTGCTCGGCATTGCATGAACCAAAACAAAAGCGAGATTTCTGTTCGCGCGGCAATCGCGACAATTGTCGAGCGGGCCGTGGTGCTCGTCGTGCCGTCGTGGTGAATGTCTTCGTCTTCATTTGTCATTCGGACTTGGGCATTCGGGCATTGGGGCCGGTCGAGGCTCAAGTGGCCCTATGCGTTCAACCTGTGGGCGATACCATGTGATCCCAGAGGTGGAGCATGAACGACAAGTCGGCGGCGACGGATGGACGTGAAGCCGGCATCGCGGCGCGTCCGCGGCTGCGCCTGGGCATGGCGGGCGACTGGTTTGTGCAGACGCCAGCCATCACGAGCGACAATCTGCGGCAGGTCATCATGGATGACGCGCGGATCGTGCGGGCGGCGGGGTTTGACTTCATTGAGCTGACCATCGCGCATGCGGAGCCGGCGTTGGATGCGCTGGGGCTGGCGTTCTGGAAGGAAGTGGGGCAGGAACTGCGGGAGATGGGGTTGGAGCCGATTTCCGTGCATGGGCCTTACTATCCGGCATTTGATGCGGAACTCACGTCAGGCATCGCACGCATCGTCCGGCACGCCAGGGCATCGCAGGCGCTGGGCGTGCGGGCATTCGTGGTGCATACGGTCCATCATCCGCACATCCATGTGACCGCCATCGCCCACGAAGCGCTGCGGCGTGACGTGGCGGTGTCGCTGGCCCTCAGCGATGCGCTCGACGGCGGCTACACGTGTCTGGCGATGGAGAATCTGCCCACGTTGTCGCTGTGTTACCTGCAGACGCTGCTGGGGAAGCTGGACCGGCCGAACATCGGGATGTGTTTTGACACGGGGCATTACAACGTCAGGCCGGAGGGGACGCTGGAACATGCACTGAAGATATTCTCGCCGCGGATGGTGCATCTGCATTTGTCGGACAACGATGGTTTGTCAGATCAGCATCAGCCGCCGGGGAAGGGGAATTTTGACTGGGGGACGCTGTTGAAATGTCTGCCGGCGGCATTGCGTGAGAAGCATCTGATGCTGGAGTTGACGACACCCAAGCCGGCCCCCGGCATCTCGGCGGCGGAGAGTTTCGCACGGTGGTGTGAGGAAGCATACGCCGCGGCATCGCCGGTGCTGGAATGACGAGCCGGAAGCGTGAGCGACGGCCCTCCCGCGAATCACCCGTTATGGCGGTATGCCATCAGGACCATCGCTGACGCTTGCGGATCGTGTCGCCATGACTGCGAAACCTGGAGTGTTTTGCGTCCAACGGGATGATGGGTATCGGCAAGGACGCTTCCACCTGCCACCGCCGCGACACGCGGCGGCTCGCTAAACACACAAGCCCCGGCGCGGATGCGCCAAGGCTTGCGGTTTGCTCCCCTCACATGGGTGGGTGTTATCCAGGGGAAAATCCCCAGGCCGGGGACGACCTGGGGACCACGACGAGGACACCCCCACACATTGAAGCTTATTTGGCCCAGAACATGCTGCCGTTGCGGTAGATGTCCTGGGTCTCGATTGTGTTGTAGCAGGGCATGCAGCGGGTTTTGGATACGGGGGCCGGAGCCGGGGCGGGGGCGGGTTCCGGGATCGGAGCGGGTTCGATGATCGGTTCAGGCTCAAGAATGGGAGCGGGTTCCGGGGCCGGCGCTGCTACCGGGCTGGGGGCCACTTCCAAGGCCGGGGCCGGGGCGGCCGCCAACTTGGTGTAGTCGCAGGGATAGCAATGCGGTTTGCACGGGCAGCAGCCGGTGGCCACCGCCACGGTCAACATCGCCACCAACAGGGCCAACAAGCGTGTCATGGGTATGCCTCCACTTGGGGATTGCTCAGGCCGGGGACGTGCGCTGTCCTCGGATGCAACACTTATCCGCCGGATCGAGCCGCGACCTTGGCGATCCGCGCACAGGAATATGCGGAGCAGTCCGTCTGTGACGTTTGTGACGACGGGGCAAAGCCTGTTTCACCACGACGACGCGAAGATGCGACGACACGAAGACGCGACGAAAATGGGACGCGCGGGCAGTTTGCCCGCGGCTGGTACAAGGCGCGTCATTCGACATTCGTGTTTGGACGCGACACGACTTGCGTGAGGGTCGTCGTGTCGTTGTGGTGAATACGGTCTTCGCATCATCTGCTGATGACGAAGATGGCCAGGTCTGCGTTGAGGTTGGGGTCGTCGGCGACGTGCCGGCCGGTCTCGGTGTCGAGGAAGACGCGCTGCTGGATGCGGATGTCGCGGCTCTGGCAGAACTCCTCCCAGTCGGCGACGGAGAGGAAGCGGCGGTTGGGCGTGTCGTACCACTGATGATGGAGCAGGCCGCGGACGGCGACGGGGCTGCGGCCTCGCTCGCAGAGCGCTTCACGAATGCCGCGGTAGGCGAAATTGGCGAAGCTGACCACGCAACGCCGGCCGACGCGGAGGATTTCCTTCACCATGGCCTCCGTCTTGATGATCGACTGCAACGTCTGCGACAGGACCACGACATCGAACTGGCCGTCGGCGAACTGCGGCAGGCCGTGGTTCAGGTCGGCGTGGATGACGTCCAACCCTTTGCTTACGCAGCGAACCAGCGAGGCTTCGTCGAGTTCGACACCGACGAGCCGGCCATGCTCGCGCTGCGCCAGCCGGGCGAGCAGTTGACCGCACCCGCAGCCGAGGTCGAGCACCGATGCGCCGGGGGGAATCAGGTCGAACATCAGGTCGTAGTCGATGCGTTTCTGATCGAAAATGCTGGTGCGCAGCGAGCCGGCGGGTTCGCTTGCTTCGGCGGTTGCACAGACGCATTCCGGCGGTTCGAGGAATCCGCTGATGAGCCGGCCGTAGGTGTCCAGGTCGTCTTCGAGGAGGAAAGCGTCGTGGCCGCAGGCGCTGGTGACGTTGACGTAGCGGACGCTCTGCCGGCTGGCGAGCAGGGCGTGGACGATCTCGCGCGACTGGTAATCGGGGAAGAGCCAGTCGCTGGAGAAGCTGACGATCAGCCAGCGGCAGGTCGCCTTGCCGAGCGATTCACGCAGGGCCTGCGGTGAGGAGCCGAGGTCGAACAGGTCCATCGCCAGCGTAAGGGTCATGTAACTGTTGGCGTCGAATCGTTCGACGAATTTGTGGCCCTGGTGGGCGAGGTAGGAGCCGACGGAAAAGCGTTTTTCAAATTCCGTGGCGATGTCGCGCGGCCTGTATTTGTCGGCCTCGAACTTCTCCGCCATCGCCTGCGGCGAGAGGTAGGTGATGTGGCCCAACATGCGGGCCAGCGCCAGGCCCACATCCGGCTTCGTCGGCTGTTGATAGTAGTCCCCGCCGTGGAAATGCGGATCGCGCTGAATGGCGTTGCGCCCCACCACGTCGAACGCCAGCGCCTGGCTGGTCAGATGCGCGCTGGAAGCGAGGACGACGCAGTGAGCCACGCGATCCGGATAGCGTGTCGCCCAGCAGAGGGCCTGGTGACCGCCGAGCGAGCCGCCGACCACCGCATGGAGCTGTGCAATGCCCAGATGATCGATGAGCATCCTTTGCAGATCGACCATGTCCTCCATGGAAACAGTGGGAAAATCCCGGCCAAACGGCTCGCCGGGTTCCGGGGTGTCGGGATTGACGCTGCCCGGCCCGGTGGTGCCGCGGCAGCCGCCCAGCAGATTGGAACAGATGACGAACCAGCGGTCGGTGTCGATCGCCTTGCCCGGTCCGACAGCCACGTCCCACCAGCCCAGGTCATCGCTTTCGTCATGCCGGGCGACGTGGGAATCGCCGGAGAGCGCGTGGCCGATGAGCACGGCATTGGACTTGTCGGCGTTGAGCGTGCCATACGTCTCATACGCCACGGTCACTCGAGGCAGCCTGCCGCCGGCCTTGAGCACCATCCCTTCCTTGAAGGTGGCGTACTGCGCATGCAGCAGGGGCCTGCCGGAACGCTGCGAATCGGAACTTTGAAACGGGTCGTCAACCATGACATTCTGCCCCAAATACTGATGGGGGGCTTATCGGTAGCCACTGACAAAATCTCGGATTGGCTGAAAACAGTCGTGATCGAGATTCCACAATCGATGTTTTCCCTTCGCAGCCAATCCGACGTGGGGCAACGGCTCATGCAAGGTGGCAAGATAAG
>JADLAP010000271.1 GCA_020848195.1 Phycisphaeraceae bacterium | reverse complement strand
CCCAAACTCACGCTCAGCGCCGACAAGGACGTGATCGAAAAAGCCAAGCGGATCGCCGAGGATCGCGGCACCAGCGTCTCGGCGATGTTCAGCCAGTTCGTGGAGTCCGTCTCCACCCGTACCGATTCCAGCCGTCTCAAGCTCGGTCCCATGACGCGCCGAGCGATCGGTCTGGCCAAGTTGCCCGCCAACAAGACCGACCGGCAATTGATCGAGGATGCGCTGGCCGAAAGGTACGGCCAATGATGCGGCGACCACTGCTGGACATCAACATCCTGCTCGACGTGCTCGGCCAGCGTGAGCCGTTCCTGGCCGACGCAGCCAAGGTGTGGTCCGCCGTGGAGACCGGCCACATCACGGGTCTGATCTCCGCCGACAGCTTCACGACGGTCTACTACCTGCTGCGCCGGGCATCGAACACGCGTACGGCGCTGCGTGGTATGAGGCTGTTGCAGGGCTTGTTCGAAGTGATTCCGGTCGACGCCCAGATCATCTCGCAGGCATTGGATTCGCCGGTGCGCGACTTTGAGAATGCGATTCAGTACCACTGTGCCATTCGCGGCAACGCGGACTGCATCGTAACGCGTGATCTGCACGACTATCGCCGCGCCGAGTTGCCGGTGCTCGCACCCGACGCCTTCGTCGCGTCGCTCGAAGCGTGACGGACTCAAGCCCGACATCGATCCCGTGAGATGAATTGGCTGGGGATGGACCAAGGTCAGTTGTTCTCCTGCTTGGCCAGCAGACGACTCGCACGGCGACATGACTTGCATTCGCGCCCGACACCCAGAGGCTTGTTCCGGGCGACATTGAATTCGGATAAGGTTGTGATCTGCCCGCAATACGAACAGACCTGGCAATCCTCGCCGCGGTCCTGGCCAACGCCGACGAACAGTCGCGGATTGTCCTTGACGACTTCCCAGTCCAGGCGACGAATGTAAAACCTGGCCGTGCCGAGACCTGCCAAGCCAATCCATGCCCCAGCCTGACGGGCCATGCCACGCCGTGACAAACAGCGCCGAACCAAACCGCAATCTCATCGCCTCCAGGGAGGTGTCGTTGAGTTCGTGGGAGTCTGCTGCGAAACGCCAGTCGCGGTGGACTTGGGGGCATAGCCACGGATTTCGTTTGTCAATTCACCGGTATCAGGACGCTTCTTGACGGCGACCGAGACAATGAGCGGAATCAAGTGCAGGTCACACGAGTCTTTCGGCTGCATCACGCCGACCGCGCGACAGATGGCGGAGAGATTCCCCCGGGCGATTTTCACCGTCATGGCGTTGGGATGGTTGATGCACAATCGGTCCCACACCTTCCGCCCCCGGAATTCGCCCTCGAGCACTTCGAACTCCAGTTGCAGGTAGGTGCCGTCGCCGCTTTTCGTCGGCTTCATCTCCGACGCCGTGATCGCGGCCAAGTACTTGCCCGCCGGCAGCGGGTCGAAGGGCGTGTTGGGCTCGACATCGTTTGCGTTGAAATTACCGATGTTTGCCATGGATCAGTTCTCCTGGTTGGTTGCGGGGGTAGGTTGGTCAGCGCCGACGAGGCGCAGGGCCTGCGACGGCGCGGGATTGGACTGCTCAGTCGTGGTGTTCGGTTGCGGGGCGATGAGCGCCTGCATGAGCGCCGGCCACGAAAGCGGCAGTTCGGCGGGCAGGTCGTAGCGGTTCTTCGCCACGCAGGCCGGGCTGCCGACGGTGCGCAGCACGCGCTCGCCACCGCCGCCGGAAGGATCCTTGCCCAGACCGGCCGCGATGGTCCGGTCGCGGCCGAAGCCGCCACCTCCGGGGTCGGTCTTGGTGATGATCTTCCGCGTGGCGAACAGCACCACATCGGCCCACTCGGTGATCAGTGCCGTGGCGTGCTTGTGCAGGCGCGGCGAGTAGCGGTCGTATGCCGCGTGCTCGGGATCCTCGAACTTTTCGACCTTGGCGTGCGCCAGCAGGATCACGCACATGCCGCGCTGGTTGCGAATTTGGTCGAGGTCGTTGAGGATCGACCGCCAGTGCGAGAGGGCGTGGGTGTAGCCGCGGGCGTAGCCGCCGTCGACCTTCTCGATGCTCGACACGCCGTACTGCTCGCAGAGCGCATCGAAGATCAGGCGTTCGAGCCAGTCGGCGCTGTCGATGACGACGCTTTCGAAGTCGTGTTCGCCACGCAGCAGGTCGCCCAGCGCCGAACGCACGTCGGTCAACGTCCTGGCCAGCGGGAAACTGGCGCAGTCGATCTGATCGAGGCCGTCTTCCGTCGGCACGAAAATCGGCTTGGGCGCTTGTGAGGCCGTGGTCGACTTGCCGATGCCCTCGGTGCCGTAGATCAGCAGCCTGGGCGGCGAGTGACGTCGGCCGGTATGAATTCGTTGAAGCATGCTCATGTTGGATTCCTTTGTGCTTGAACACTCGGATTCGGGTTGCGGTCGAAAAGAAGCGCCCGGGCGTCCGGAAGATGCCAAGTGCCGCCATCCACCCCCGGGGGCCGGGGAACCTGAGAAGGCATCCATGCCGTTGCGGCACGAGGGCATACGCATACTTCCGGGGGGCGCCTGGGCGCGGAGACATGCCTAGTTCTCTCGTAGATCAAACTTGCGGATTTGGAAGCGGCCGTAGGTGGGCCGGAAGTCTCCCACCCCGATCAGCTTGCCCGCCTGCGCCAGTGTGTCGTGTAGCATGTCGGGGGTTACGTATTCCGGGAGATTGACCAAGAAAGTCATCTCAGCTCGCCAGCCCGCCTTTATCGCCGGCCTGGTGCGCGTGATGCCGTTCCGTTGCACCGTCACCCGGCACCGGTGTTGATAGTCAGGGTCCGTCACGCCCAGACTTGCCTGGGGCGTCAGCCCGATGACGGCGGCCTTGAACAAGTCCATCGCGCTCTTGCGAGGGCTGCGGGGGTCTTGTCGGAACTTGGCCGCGGCAATGATCGCCTGCCGCACGTATTCGCCGGGCAGGCAGATCTCGCCAGTCTCATTCCGGTAGAGGAAAGACTCGACGTCGTCGGTCTTCTTGGCCTTGCTGCCCTTGGCCGCACTGGCCTTCTCTGCCACCGCTTCGCAGTTCCAACGATGGAAGAGCAGGTCGGCTGTGCCTTCGATCAACACATCGACCATGTAGGGAACGCCCGCGCGGATTGCCGAGACTCCGCCATTGGTTACTTCAGGACCCACTGCCGTCTGCGTCACCATCATCGTCAACTTCCTTGTTAAAAGGCCATGCCATGCCCTGCCACATCCGGCCCAACCACACCCCGCCCAGCCCGGCCAAACCGGACCTCGCCACACCTTGGCTCGCCACGACGCGCCATATCGGCGAGGGCTCGCACGACTGCGATCACAGCAATAGAACGCGCTGTTGCTCATAGCCGGTTGGCCAGTGATCCATCCGCTGGCACACTTTCATCCGCTCCATGGCGGCCTCGTTCTCGCGTCGGCAATCAGACAACACCGCCTCGTCGAGTCGCCAGCTACCGGCGCGATACGGCTCGATCTTCTCGACGCCGATGAGGTAACAGGGCACCAGTTCTCCGATCACCTGGGCCAGGACGCCCTGGTAGAACGCGAGCTGGTTGTGGTAGCGCCGCCGCTTCGTTTCGGCCTCGAACCAGGTCAGATCGGCCGTGGTCTTCAGGTCGACGATGCCGCGATGCGGATGCACCCAATCGATGCGGATCTGACAAGGCGTGCCGCAGTACGTGGTGCGGACGACGCCTTCGGATCGGCCGTAAAGCAGCAGATCAACTGCTTCATCATTCATGGCCACGCCCGAGGCCATCTGCTCGATCAACTCGACGTTGTCATGTGACAGCACCGGCTTGCCCTGGGCTTCCGCCCACTCCCGACAGGCTTGGGTGTTGGCGCCGTAGGGCTTGCCCGTTTTGGGATTGATCGGACCGCCGATGGCGAACTGCGATTCGTAGGCGTCGCGGCCCTCAAGGATGCGAACGTGGGCGGCGCGGCCGATCAGCATCGCGGATGTGTCGTTATTCCGGGGGTCCTGGATCAGACCGAGCTGTTTCTTGCGGTAGAGCCACGGGCAGGCCATGAAGTCGAGCAGTTGGTGACTCGACAAGTACTTGCCCGCCTTGGCGTGATACTCCTCGGCTGGTTCAGTCTCGAGAATGCTCAGATCGATGTAGAGGTCGTTCATGATCAACGTACTCCTTTGGGGGCACCCTCTACATCTGCAGCCGCCGGCAAATCTTCGCGCGGTTGATCCACAAGATGCAGCTTTGCCAGGTCGAAATACGCTCGAATCCGGCTCATGAGTCGGTAGATCGAACTGGGATGGAGGCCCAACTCGCGGGCCGCGTCGGCTGGACTTACGCGCATCAGCGCGCGTGCGGCCCGCTGCAGTCGCTTGGGCATCTCATCGATGACCCTTTCGACGTCCATTCGCAGTTCGGCGTGCCGCGCCTCATTCATCTCGCCTTGGCGGGTGTCATTGCTGGTCGGTTCGAAGTTCTCGCTGATACTCCCAAACCTGCTTGGGTTCAGGCACGGCCGTTTCATCTGGTTGCAGCGCGTGCGCGTCACGTACAGGACGTAACGGTCAAGCACGCGGTTGACGAAGGTCTCGCGTTTTGCCTTCCGCGGATTGAATCGCTTCATCGCCGAGTAGACTTCGGCGACCATGGCGGCGCGATAGTCGTCCTGATCGTCTTCGGACAGGTTGAATCCCAGCGTCAACTGCAAGACGCGAAAGTCGATCCGGTCCTTGATGTAGGCGTCAAAGGCCGGGTTCGGTGGCGGGTTGACCGCCTGCAGGCTTGAGTGTGGGGAATGGGTATTGCGGCCGGGATTGGTCGCCCGCCGGTGGAGGGTGACGCTGGTCACTTGCCACGCCTTTCCGTGCTTGGCGCACGAAAAAGCCCGCTGAAGAACACCGGCGGGAGCGCTTCAGCGGGCTCGTGTCAGTGACATTGCCGCGCCGGCTTTCGCTCTTCGCCGGTGGGGCGTCACATCAGGCGTGACAAAGTCACATGCGGCGTGACGACCGCATGATCAGCAACTATTTACAGTGCCCAGGGCCATTCCTCCTCGGGTTCGTAAGACATAAACAGACCGGTCTTAATGGCGTTTCGCAGGTGCTGGGCAGCGGCAGGAAGCTTGTCATCAGCGCCGAGCGAGTCGAGCGTGCGCCCGATGGCTTGCGTGATTGCACGACGAATCTTGTCGGCGTCATCCGAAGCCTCGCGCGTTCGGCCACCCAAGCCCTTGACCTTCTTGAGGTAATCGCTCAGGCCGTCCAGTTCGTGCCGGAGTCGTTCTTGTGCGGCGACATCGTGGTTGCGCGCTGCCTTCTCCAGTTCCCTCTGGGTGTCCAGATAGCTCTGCTTGAGATCAGCCAGCGTTTGTTGATCTGTCAGAGCGCCTGCCGAGCTGACTTGGGCAACGGCGGATTCACCGGTCACAGCCTGCAGCAACTCAGGCGCGAACACCTTTCGGCGTCGAGACGCCAACAGATGTGCGATGTAGGTCAGGCCGACGGCATCCTTGATCGTCGTGAACTGTCCGTTGAACCTGACTGTCCAGTAGTCGCCGGTTTTGCGAAACTCATATGCCGGTGGAGCCGGCACCAACTGATCGGATAGATGCCGGACGCAGTAGGCATGGCGGTACGTATCCCAGCCGAGCGAGGCGCCGAGTTGCGTGCCATCCCACATCACCACATCCGGCAGCGCAATGATGACGGCACGCCTACGTTCCAATGACGCGCGAAGCTGCGCATCCAGCCGTGGCTGTTGGGGTACGAACAGGACAAATCCCGCCTCAGCCTCAAGAAGCAGCCGCTGGATTTCAGCGGCCAGAAGTTTGGCGGTAGGCGGAAGCATCAGGAATGCCGGAACCGTCACCGCATCCCGCGGCCGCCAGTCGCCCAAAGGCCATGCGCCGGGTGTTCTTCGCGCCAGCCCCGGCTCCGCGATGATGTCCAACGCTTCCGTGATCATGTCGCGCAGGACCGTCACATCGAGTCGGTAGTTCCGGACATCCTCTTCCGGCACATCCCAGGCCTCAATATTCCCGGTTGTTTCGCAGACCAGGTGATAGCCGCTGGAGGTCTGAACCACCCGCACCAACCGTTGATCGTTCGCCCGTCGGCAGACGCGGGCAATCTCCTGGCCCGTGAACAATCGCTGGCGCAGCATGTCCCATGCGGCATCGCCAAAGCATGCACGCCACTCAGCACCGGACGCGGCAAGCCCCGGTCGCATCCAGATGAAATGCCAGAACGATTCCAGCATGGCCGTCAGTTGTCCTCAACCGGTGGTCGGCGCGTCAGGATGAATCCCTTCTGGGCCAGAAATCGGTGGGCGACGTCGGCATCGCGCTCGTGGTCGTACACGGACACGTTCGGCGCATAAAGCTTCACGTTGCGATCCCCACCGAGCGCGCTGTCCGGCGTCAGTGTCACGCCCATGCACACGAGAACCGCGCCTTCGGGGATTACATCCCCGAGATCCTCCAATCCCGTGAAAACATCCTCCGCCTTGTGCGTCACGCTATGGTTGTTGCCGCCGTTGAAGTGATACCGAAGGTAGGTCAGGCGGGCGAGTCGCAGCCCCGGCACATCCGTGCAATCCAAAGCGGACCGGCCGCGCCTGCGAAGCGGCTCCAAGGTGTACTTCGCCGCATCCTGACGCTCGAAGAAAAGATCATTGCCGAACAGGTGTTCCCCGAGATACTTGCAATAGGCCTGGCGTTCACATTTGCTGTTGCCCTCGTTGTAGATCGCCAGTTCCCCTTGCTTGGGGTAATAGATCAGCAGGTCGTAGGCCTCCGGACGGTAGAACACCAGCGTCGGTTCGCCGTTTTCCACCGCGTTCTCCCGTTTGAATGTCCCGCCGTGGCGAACGATGAACCAAGCCGCATCGTCCTTTTCGATCACGGAGACCCGGACGCCGCGGCCTTTCTTCTGACCCTCGTACCAGCCGTCCATGTCGCTGGAGAACCGATCGAGCGCCATCTGCGCCGGCTTATGCCACTTGGGCAGATCGGTCACGGTGGCAAAGTACGACAGAAACCGCTTCTTCTTCCGCAGCAGGCCGTGGGCATGATAGGTGGCGTGCAAGTCCTCAAGGGCCTCCGGGGCTTTCATCCTGACCAGTAGCGCCGCTTCTTCGATCGTGATGTCGTCGTGAAAGGCGATGCCGTGCTTGTCCGCGAGGTCGTTGAGGTCTTCGATGGCCGCCATCTCAGCCACTTCGTCCCAGTAGAAGAGGTCCGCCATGAGCTGGGCAGGCATGATTTCACTGGGCGAAGCCAGCACCAGGGATAGACGGTCGTAATCGATCGTGTCCGACGAAGGCGGCATCACCTTTTCCGCCGTGAAATACGCACGGTACGCGCTGAGAAACGGATGCAATACCCGCGGTCGGACATGTCCCAGCAACTGGGGCGATGCGATATGCCTTGGCGTAAAGTTGATGGCCACACGGGCCTCCTTTCCCCGGCCCGAAGCGTGGCCAGATCAAGTCATCCTGAATGGCCCGTGGTCCGTCGCGGGCCTTGCGTGCCACTTTGCAAGCGCCATGCCAACGCGAGCCGATGCGCTAGACCGATTTATCAAAGGAGTTTCATGAATGGTGATGTGAGGGGTGACTGCCGAAATCGGCAAGTGACAGGAATATCGTGTCAAAACGGCAGCCCCTGTTGGAGTTGGTTCCACATGCGTCGCTGGATGGCCCAATTCGGTTCGGCGCAGATCGGACGAAGGTGCCGTTCCCGGATGGGATCGTGTCCCTGGCCGGTGCGCGGAAGATGGAGAATGGTGTCCTGGATGTCGGAGGCCAGGTGCAGCAGGTTCATGATCTGCGTGACCCGTGCCCGGGTGACGTGACCAAGCTCGGCCAGTTCGGCCTGGTCGCGCACGGCGCCGGAGGCGATCATCTGGTCGAACTTGATCGCCAGCGCCATCAGGCGTGCGATCCGAGGGATGCGGCCGTCGGGCACGTCCACCACCGGCGCGGGGCCGGACTTGATCTGGCGCCGGCCACGATTTGCCATCGAGAAATGAATCCGCTTCGTCACGGTTAGTTCGTCAGGCATGTTGCCTCCTCGCATCGCTGTTGGGTCAGCGTGCGGATACCGGTCGGGTGGAACGTCAGTGAAATCGATTCGTTCGCACCGTCGTACTCGACCCGTTCGACCAGCAGTTGGACAAGCCTCGCCCGTTGCGTCGGGGGCAGTGTGTTCCAAAGCGGGTCGAAGGCCTCGACGGCTCCCGTCAGTTCGTCCGGATTCAGCATGCGGCGCTGCAGCTTCGTCATGGCCGCATTGATGCCCGCCGCTTCCTGCTGACGCTCACGAATCTGGTCCTGCAGGCTGGAGAGTTCCCGTGTCGCTCCGTCGTCAAATCCTGCTCGCGATGCGACCTCTCCCACCTGTCGCCCCAGAGCCTTGATGGCCACCTCAATCTCACCGCGCTGTCGTTTCAGATCATCCACGTCATGCTGCAGGCGTTCCTGCGTGGTCCGCAGGCTGTCTTCGAGAATGCCGGGGTCGCGGCCGAGCGACTTGATCTGATCCAAGACGAACTGCTCAAGCTGGTGGGCCGGCAGCGACGGGGACGGGCACGCATCCCATCCCTTCTTCTGAGCGTGGATGCAGACGTAGTATCGATACCGTTTGTTGCCGCGCGTGGCGAAGTGATGGCTCATCGCGCAGCCGCAGGCCTTGCAGCGGACGAGGCCTTTGAGCATCGCGCCGTGTTTATTGCGGCCCCCGGAATGCGTGCCGCCGGTGTTGCGGTTGCGGTGAAGCAGGCCCTGGACCCGCGCGAAAAGGTCCTCATCGATGATCGCTTCGTGCTCGCCCTCGTGAACTTCGTCCTTGTACATGACTTTGCCCAGGTAGACCACGTTGGTCAGCAGCTTCCGCAGCGCTGACTTGTCGAAATCCACGCCGCCGCGACATTGGCCCTTGGCCGTCTCATACCGCTTGGTCTTCCACCCCAGCGCTCGCAGCGCCCGGATCGTCGGCAGCATCGATCCTTCGTCCAGGTACATCTGATAGATCGCGCGGATCCGCTCCGCTTCCTGCTTGTTGACAATGATGCGCGTGCCCCGGTTGTCTCGCTGCCGGTCGTAGCCCAGCACCGGCGGCCCGCCCGTCCACTGGCCCCGGCGCCGCGCCATGGCGATCTTGTCGCGGGTGCGCTCGGAAATGATCTCACGCTCGAATTGCGCGAAGCTCAGCAGAATGTTCAGCGTGAGCCGGCCCATCGATGTGGTTGTGTTGAACTGCTGCGTCACGCTGACCAGCGACACCCCGTGCTGATCCAGCGACTGCATGATGCGCGCGAAGTCCATGAGCGAGCGGCTCAAACGGTCGATCTTGTACACCACGATGCAGTCGATCTTACCATCGTCAACATCCGCCATCAGCCGCTGGAACGCGGGACGGTCGATGTTGCCGCCGGAATAGCCGCCGTCGTCGTAGCGCTCGTTGAGACACGTCCACCCCACGCTCTGCTGGCTCTTGATGTACGCCTCGCCCGCTTCACGCTGAGCATCAAGGGAATTGAAGTCGAGGTTGAGATTCTCCTCGGTGCTCTTGCGGGTGTAGATGGCGCAGCGCACGGGCTTGTCCTTGTCCTTGCTGCTGGTCATGCGGAGTCCCTTCCGTCCGCGTCGGCGTCAGTGATGTTGAAGAATCGAAACCCGTTCCAATGTCCGCCGGAAATCGCGTGGGCGACGGCCGACAGGCTGTGGTAGCGTTGCCCGTCGTACTCGAAGCCGTTCTCCAGCACGTTGACCACGTAGAGGTGGCCCTTGTAGACCCGCTTGAGTTGGCCGCCGGGCATCGGCAGGCGATGGTCGTGGCTCCCGGTGGCGGGTGTGCGCGGAATATATCGTTGGGCGGGTTCCGCCACGTCGGCGGGTCGATCGAGCGGGGGCATTCGCATGCCCCTGGGCGCGGTGGCGCGAATGTCCTGGTCGCGGGCCAGTTCCTTGGCCCGCTTGATGGCCCGTTCGGAAAGACCACCCTCGGCCAGGGATTGAAGCCGCCAGGCGCAGCGGCGCAGCAGCCACATCCGGTTCCCGCTGCGGGACCGTTCGCCGAACAATTCAGCGTACCGCGCTCGCAACTGTGTCGAAGTCATCTTGTTCATCGCCGCCAGTTGGGCGGGCAGGTCGATCGTGCGCGTATGCATCGCGGCGTCCTTTCTCCAGGCGTTAACCACCCCGGAAGTGGTCACACTGAGCAGCAATTCGGCCCGAAAATCAAGGCCGATCCGCGAGTTGGAGCGAGGATTCAGCAGATTCATCCGTGGGCGGTGAAACGACGGGTTTCGGTGGCGAACCTGGCCAATTCAAGCTATCGGGCATACGCACCAAACCGGCCACGATAATGTCCACGATCGCCCGTCGGCGCTGCTTCGGCGAGATCGCCCGCCGCGACGTCCAGGTCTTACGGGGCATCCCTCCGCGCCGTGCATCGAGGTCTTCCGGGGGCTCCACGACCTCTACATCTGCAGTTGAAGCGGAATCCTTGCGCGGGACGGATTGGACGAGGTTGTCAAACGCAGAGGCCCACAGTCCGTGGTCGGCGGGCAGCTTCGCGTCAACTTGGGTGAGCCGCTGACCAGCCTGTCCAGCACCTTCGCACGCGGGTCATTCATGCGTGGGCGTTTGTTTCGGTAGTTCAGGCAGGTCGTCCGGCATCACGCGAACCACTTGGCCGTCACGCCACAGCAGCAGGGGCTGGCCGTGCTGTTTGGCCACCATCGCGGCACGGCGGGCGGCGCGGATCATGGCCGTGCGACTTCCTTCCATGTCGGGAAATTGCTCGTGCGGTGGGATCATCGGTTGACTCTTTCATCGAGCAGTACGGAAGGCCACTGGCTCGCGTCGAAGTGCAATGCATCCTCATCGTCCGACCTGCGCGGAACCGTCCGCATGTTCGATACCGTTGCCATTCACACCGAGCGACCCCATTCCAATCACGATTGTAAACCGGCACCCATTCTCGGCGGTGAGAGTTCGAGAGTTTTACCGCAAATCGTCCCGACTCGGCAGATTGGGGTTAACAGGCCAGAGAACCAGGCTGGCGACGTTGCGCGGCCGCATATCCCATATCCCTTTGTGTCAGCGGCTTATGGGCTATTGGGATCGAGACGTGCTGAGCGCAAAATGAAGGCCGGCATCGTGCTCGATACCGGCCTTAAGCTCCCCCGACTGGACTCGAACCAGTAACCTGCCGGTTAACAGCCGGCCGCTCTACCGATTGAGCTACAGGGGATCGGTAGTGAACCAAAAGAATAGCGAAGTTTGGGCTGAAGGCAAGAGGGCCTTCTTCGCTTCCATTGTTGCCTGTCGCCTGTCGGGTTTGCCCAAAATTCCGGGGTGAGTGATAGGCGAGTGATATAGGGTGTCGCCGGCCATGAAAGGCTGGCCAAAGGGATCAACGATGGCAGGGAGGCCTTTGGCACAAGAGCAGGAATTGTTGCATCGGGTTCAGGGGCAGTGCGAGCAGACGGTTGGTCAGGTGATGACAGCGGTTAACGCGGATCGGGACGGACATTGGATCGACGACAGCGGGATCGTGGTCAATGACATGATGAACGACCTCAAACGTCGGGTGTATCAGGAAGCGTTGCAGGCTCGGACAAACGGTGGGATCTGGATATACCATTCGCGTCCAATAATTGATTCAACTGTTTCGGCGGTATCAGCCGATGAAAGCAAGGGCTGGGCGAAGGATCGTCCGGCGGCGAAAGTGACGCTTCGTTGGCAAGGATG
>JADLAP010000270.1 GCA_020848195.1 Phycisphaeraceae bacterium | reverse complement strand
TCGTGCCCACCGTGCTGGGGGATGGGCGGATCCGGCTGAAGGTGGCGCCCGAGGTGAGCGATCTGGATTTCACCACGGCGGTGCGGTTCAACGGGTTTGTGATACCCGGACTGACCAGCCGAAAGGTGCAGACGACGATCGAGTTGTCCGAAGGGCAGACGTTCGCCATTGCGGGAGTGCTCAACAACAGTGTGTCGGCGACCAAGGATGTGACGCCGGTGCTGGGCGACATTCCGATCCTGGGGGCGTTGTTCCGGTCGGTGCGCTATCAGCGCAAGGAGACGGAACTGGTGGTGCTGGTGACGCCCAAGCTGGTGGAGGGGATGAACCCCGACCAGGTGCCGACGTTGCCGGGTGAATACTGGCGTCATCCCAGCGAAGGCGAGCTGTTCTGGAAGAAGGACATCGGCGGGCCGGCGGCTGATCCGCGGCAGGGTCCGACGACGCAGCCGGCGGGGCGCACCCAGGCAGCGCCGCGGTTCCAGGGGCAGTATGGATACGTCCAGCCGACGGCGTCGACCGCGTCCGCCGGCGGAAAATAACCACGACAACCCCCGGATTGAGGATCGAAATGTACCTGCAAATGAACAGTGTGATTGTGGATGCGGATGCGACCAACCGCCAGGAACTGGCCAATTTTCTGGGCAAGTTCGGCATCAGCGTGATGTCGCAACTGCCTTCGCTGGAAATGCTGCCGGCGATGCTGTCGCGGAGCGATGCCCCGCAACTGGTCATCATCAACCTGGACCCCAATGCCCGTGAGATGATGAAGAAGGTGGCGCATCTGCCCGGGCAGCATCAGCAGTTGAGCTTTTTCCTGATGTCGTCGTTGTTGGACCCGGACCTCTTGATGGAGGCGATGCACGCGGGGGTGCGCGAATTCATCCCGCTGCCGATGACAGAGTCGAAATTCTCGGCAGCGCTGGAACGGGTGGCACAGCAGTACGGCATGGGCAAGCGGGCGCGGATCATTCACGTCATCCCGACGATGGGCGGATGCGGATCGACCACCGTGGCGTGTAACGTGGCGGCGTCTCTGGCCAGGCATGGCAAGACGGCATTGATCGATCTGGACCTGATCCGCGGCGGCGTGGCGAGCTATTTCGACGTGCGGCCCAGGTACACCATCGCGGATGTGATGGACTCGACCAACACGGTGGACCGACAGCTTTTGGACAATGCCTTGACGATTCATCAGAGCAGTTCGCTGGCGATCCTGGCCAGGCCGGAGCTGCCGGAGGATACGCAGCGGGTGAACGTGCAGGGAGTCAACCGGCTGCTGGGCGTGGTGGTGCGGATGTTTGATTACGTCGTCATTGATTCGGCGATGAGCATCGACCCGATATACACCGCGACGATTCAGTCCTGCGACTTGAACGTGATCGTGATGCAGCTCAATGTGCCCAGCGCCCGCAATACCGAGCGGTTTGTCGGCGCGCTGCGGCGGATGGGCATCGAGGCGTCCAAGATTCGCATCGTTGTCAACCGGTTTGAGAAAAAGGGATGGGATATAGAGCCCAGCGAAGTGGAACGGGCCTTGGGACTGAAGATCGCGTGGATGATTCCCAACGATTTCAAGAATGCGATCGGGGCGATCAATTTTGGCGAGCCGGTGGTGCTGAGAGCGCCAAGGGCCGACATGAGCGTCAGCCTGCGCGAGCTGGCCGGGGCGCTCAATGGCCGCGCCGGCCACAACTGAACAACGGGGACACTGAACGAAGAAGGGACCAACGACCATGGGGTTATTCACGCGAAGCAGTAATGGGACAGCGGCGGTGGCGCCGTCGCCGGCGGCGGATAATTCGTCGCCGATCGTCGATCCGCCGGCCGCGCTGGCGGCGGCGATGCCGGCTCCTTCAATACCCAAACCGTCCGCCGCGGCGATTCCGCCCCAGCAGACCGAACGGCAGGTCTATCTTCAGCAGTTGAAGGTCCGGCTGCACCAGCAACTGGTGGAACGGCTGGACATGCAGAACATGCGGGCGCTGCCGCCGGATGTGGTGCGGGCCGAGGTGCGGGTGCTGATTCGCGAGCTGTGCCTTTCGGAAAAGAACCTGATCAACCAGTCCGAGCAGGAAAAGCTCATGGACGATGTCATGGATGAGACATTCGGCCTGGGCCCGCTGGAGGTGCTGCTGAAAGACCCGACGATCACAGACATCCTGGTCAACCGCTTTGACCGCATCTATTGCGAAAAACGCGGCCGGCTGGAGGCGGTGGGCGTGAGATTCCGGGACAACGCGCACCTGCGGCAGATCATCGACCGCATCGTGGCGCACGTCGGCCGTCGGGTGGATGAGATCAGCCCGATGGTGGATGCCCGACTGGCGGATGGATCCCGCGTGAACGCGATTATTCCGCCGCTGGCGCTGGATGGCCCGGCGATGTCGATTCGGCGGTTCGGGGCCAAGCCGATGCAATTGGAAGACCTGATCCGCCACGGGGCGTTTCCGCCGGCGGTGATGGATTTTCTGTCGGCGGCGGTGCAGGCGCGGGTGAACATTCTCATCAGCGGCGGAACCGGATCGGGCAAGACGACGCTGTTAAACTGTTTGTCCCGTTACATCCCCACGGATGAGCGCGTCATCACGATTGAAGATGCGGCCGAGTTGCAGTTGCAGCAGCCGCATGTGGTCCGGCTGGAAACCCGCCCGCCCAACATTGAAAGCAAGGGCGAAGTCACCCAGCGCGACCTGGTGAAAAACTGCCTGCGCATGCGGCCGGATCGGATCATCATCGGCGAGGTGCGCGGCGGCGAGGCGCTGGACATGCTCCAGGCGATGAACACCGG
>JADLAP010000269.1 GCA_020848195.1 Phycisphaeraceae bacterium | reverse complement strand
TTTGCATGCCCATCGTGCGCACGTCCACCGCATCCGGGTCATCCACAAAGACCACCGCATGCGGGTTCCCCATGTTGACACAGGTGATGCGGTGAATCCGGCCTGCGACCCTCAGTGGGAAATCCCGAATCGAGGAGCCCGGCAGATCGACAGGGATTGATGCCGGGGTCAGAGTGGGCTCCCCCATGTCCACCGTGACCTGGCGGACGCACCCGGCGTCGATCTGCAGACTGAGCATCTTCGGGCCACCGCGCGTCTCCAGCTTCAGCTTCGCCTTCTTCGTCAGCCCGCGCTCATACACATACTTGCCGATGCAGCGCGCGGCGTTGCCGCACATCTCGGCTTCGGAGCCGTCGGCGTTGAACATGCGCATCGAAAAGTCGGCCGTCAGCGACGGTCCGATCAAGACCAGGCCGTCCGAGCTGACGCCGAAGTGCTGACGCGACATGGCAATGGCCAGCGTCTCGGGGTTTTCAACCGCCTCATCGAACGTGTTGACGTAGATATAGTCGTTGCCGATGCCCTGCATCTTGGTGAACTTCATCTGGGGCACCATTCACAGGCTGTAATACATGTCGAACTCGATTGGATGCGTGGTCATGCGAAAGCGTGTCACTTCCGCCATCTTGAGTTCCAGGTAAGCGTCGATCATGGCGTCCGTGAACACGCCGCCCTTGGTGAGGAAGCCGCGATCCCGGTCGAGGTGTTCGAGCGCCTGATCCAGGCTGGAGCAGACGGTCGGGATCTTCGCGTCTTCCTCCGGAGGCAGGTGGTACAGGTCCTTGTTGAGTGCTTCGCCCGGGTCGATGCGGTTCTCGACGCCGTCCAGCCCCGCCATCAGCATGGCGGAGAACGCCAGGTACGGGTTGGCGAGCGGGTCGGGAAAGCGCACCTCGATGCGACGCCCTTTGGGGTTGGGAACATAGGGAATCCGAATCGACGCCGAGCGGTTGCGCGCGCTGTACGCCAGCTTAATGGGAGCCTCGAAGCCCGGCACCAGGCGTTTGTAGCTGTTGGTGCCGGGGTTGGTGATGGCGTTCAACGCGCGGGCGTGCCGGATGATGCCCCCGATGTAGTGCAGCGCGAACTCGCTCAGGCCGGCATAGCCATCCCCTGCAAACAGGTTCCGACCGTCCTTCCACACCGACTGGTGCATGTGCATTCCGGAGCCGTTGTCACCGACCAGCGGCTTGGGCATGAACGTTGCCGTCTTGCCGTGGCGGTGCGCGACGTTGTGAATCACGTACTTTTGCAGCTGCAACCAGTCGGCGCGCTCGACCAACGTGCTGAATCGGGTTCCCAGCTCCATCTGGCCGGCCGTGGCCACTTCGTGGTGGTGAACCTCGACCGGGATTCCGAGCGATTCGAGCAACGTGCACATTTCCGAGCGCATGTCCTGGAAACTGTCGACCGGTGGCACCGGAAAGTAGCCGCCCTTGACACCCGGCCGATGACCCGTGTTACCGCGCTCGTAGTCGGTTCCGCTGTTCCATGCCGCCTCCTCAGACTCGATCCGGGCGAAGCAGCCGGACATGTCGGCCTGCCAGCGCACGCTGTCAAACACGAAGAATTCCGGCTCGGGCCCGAAGTAGGCGATCTCGCCCAGGCCGCTGCTCTTGAGGTAGGCCTCGGCACGGCGTGCCAAAGAGCGGGGATCCCGTTCGTAGGGTTTGCCGTCACCAGGCTCCAGCACATCGCAACTCAGGATCAGCGTCGGGTCTTCAAAAAACGGATCCACGTTGGCCGTCCTCGGATCCGGTCGCAACAGCATGTCCGAGGCCTCGATGCCTTTCCAGCCGGCGATGGACGAGCCGTCGAAAGCGTGCCCGGAATTGAACTTTTCCTCGTCAAACGCCGAGACCGGAACCGTGACGTGCTGCTCCTTGCCACGGGTGTCCGTGAAACGCAGATCGACGAACTTGATGTTGCGCTCTTGGATCATCGTCATTACGTCGGCGACGGTCTTGGTCATTGGGGTTCTCCAGCGAAGTTGCGGTTGTCTCCGTTGCTTCGCACGAACCGTGCCAGCCAAAAACCGGCGTCTTGCTCGCAAAACCGGCTCCATCGCGCACCCGCTTGGGGCCTGCACCGACATCTTGCACCAATATGGAGCACCCAGACCCCAATGGGCGCGCGTCGACATCGTGGACTGACGGGTGTCGACCACTCGTCGCGAGTTGCATGTGTATCGGCCGACTCGTCCGGCTGACCGCAGCGCGCAATCAAAGCTGCGGCACGCCCGCGCAGCCACACCCTCGCCCTGGTTAGGCCGTCGAGCGGTGTGCCCTCACTTGCACTCGGAAGCGATGATGGCGTTGACGCGTTTGAGTTCGGCGGCGCGCTGAGCATCGTCGAGAAACTCTCGCTCGCCCTTGTCGTTGGCGCGTGCAATGCGCACGCCCGACTCCAGACTCGTCTTGGCAGTTTTGGCCCGCTGGCAATTCTCGGCGTGTGCAGCGGCCACCTTGCTTTCTTCGGCTTTCTTCTTGGCCTGCTCGGCGGCTTCGGCCTGCTTCTTCTTGTCTTCGAGTGCCTTGTCCACGCCGGTTGCCTTGGGTGTGCTGGCGGCAGGCGTCGGCACTGCCGCGACCGATGCGGAGTCGGGCTGGGCCCCCTCAGTCGCGGTGACCGTCGGCATGCGCGCCGAGGCGGGCGCAGCACCGCGCGGCTCTTTGAGGATGTTCTTTTGAGGAACGTCCGCCGGCGGCGCACGATCGCTGAACACGCGGCGACCATCCTTGTCGATCCACTGATACTGGGCAAGTACCGACAGACTCAGTGCCAGTGCCCAACCGAATAGGAACACGCGAGCGACTTTCATGGCCGGGAGTGTAGCGGCACTTGTGACCAAGTGGTCCAAGTGAGACAAAAAGTTTGACCGAATCTGGAGTGGCGTTCCGTTTCATGGCGAAAAACGCACAGGCCGTTCGATACAATTGCTGTTTTTGAGCAAAACATGCGCCTCATCGGCCAAGCGTTGACCTTCGACGACGTGTTGTTGGTTCCGGCGTACTCTAGGGTCCTACCCAAGGACACGTCTCTTTCCACGCAGTTCACACGCCGCATCCGGCTGAACCTGCCGCTGGTTTCGGCGGCGATGGACACGGTGACCGA
>JADLAP010000395.1 GCA_020848195.1 Phycisphaeraceae bacterium | reverse complement strand
GTCGAAGGCGAACTCATTCGACTTGCGTCAGCGAGCGTGTCGCTTTCCGCCTCTGAGCGGCGATTTAAGGAAGAATTCTTGGTCAGGCTTGAGGCGTCCGGTCTTGAAGTGCCCCGTTACGCTGATCTTCTGTCCGAGTTGACCGCACAAGAAAGCGTTTCTGCCCAAGCGGCGGAAAAGATCGTACGACTTCTAATATCGGACGGGCAGGTCGCAAAGGTTTCAGATGAGTTCTATTTATCGCTGAAGGCTATGGATGCACTCGTTGCAAAATTGCGAACCTTGCAGATGCGTGACATCGACGTGCCGAAATTCAAGGAGATCGCGGGTGTTTCGAGGAAATATGCCATCCCGCTTCTTGAATATTTTGATCGCGAGAAAGTAACGGCACGGAAAAAGGACGGCACTCGCGTTGTGATCTGATCGCGGCGACACGTTATGAAAAGATTTCTGACAGCTGAGTGGCGTGACCTCGTAATGGCGAATTACGAAGTAGATCAGGCGTTGTTCGAACCGCTCGTTCCCGCGGGCTGCGAACTCGATCATCACGACGGAAAATACTTCGTTAGCCTCGTTGGGTTTATGTTTCTGAACACGCGTGTGCTCGGCATGCCGGTGCCTTTTCACGTGAATTTTGAGGAAGTGAATCTGCGATTCTACGTTCGGCATGAAACGAAAGATGAAGTTCGCCGCGGCGTGGTGTTTGTAAAAGAGATAGTGCCTCGTTGGGCGATCGCGTTTGTTGCAAGAACGCGGTACGGCGAACCCTATGAAGCGTGGAAGATGGCCCATATTCGCAACCGAAGCGAGGTTGGCTACTCTTGGTCGAAAGGTGATCGCAAAAACTCTGTCCGTGTCGAGGTTGGTGATAGTCTTGGCGTTCCTCCGGCCGGAAGCGAAGGCGAATTCATCATCGAACATTATTGGGGTTACACTCGCCGCGGAAATGGGCGAACCGACGAATACAAGGTCGAACACCCGAAATGGGAACTTTTCGCTGTTAAAGATACGGCGATAAACGTAGATTTTGGTTATACGTACGGTCAAACGTTCGCATTCTTGAGCGATAGCCGGCCGCACTCAGTGCTGCTTGCGAAAGGCTCGGAGATCTCGGTCTTTAAGGGGAAAAGCATTTCGATATGATCATCGGCATCGTGGCAGTTGCGCGAAATGGAGCGATCGGCAGGGACAACAAACTGCCGTGGCATTACAGCGCCGACCTGAAATTCTTTAAGCGGACAACGATGGGAAATGCCGTCGTTATGGGTTCGCGAACGTGGGAGTCCATCGGGCGGCCACTGCCGGACCGCTTGAACATAGTCTTGAGCCGAACGGGCGATATCGAACTGCCGCCGGAGGTAAAGCTCATCCGCAGCAAAGAAGAACTCGTCGATCTTTCAGCGGCGTTCGATGCGGACGTTTTTGTGATCGGCGGCGCAAGCGTCTTTTCGAGTTTGAACAATGTGATCGAAAGGTGGCTCGTCACGTACATTCCCGAGAATGTCGATGACGCAGACACCTTTTTACCCGACGGACTTTTCGACGAATTTGCGGTGACCGACGAACTCGACCTTGGCGAAGGTCTTGTTGTGCGTGTGTTGGATAGAACTAGTTGAGTGACGTGTGTTATAACTCAATGCATTAGCCGGTGAGGAAAAACTTATGATGGGCGGCCGAAGTTGGGACGACTGGATCGAAGAATATCAGAAGGCGCACGAGCATCCCGTAAACCGCCTTACACACACTTTTGGCATACCGATGATCGTCCTTGCGATCATCCTGCTGCCTTTCGGCTTCTTTTTTGATCATGTTTGGTTGGCCTCAGCGATCCTGTTTGTCCTCGGTTGGAGACTTCAGTTCGTCGGGCACTTTTACGAGGGCAAGCCGCCCGAATTTATGCGTGACTATCGCTTTCTTTTCGTCGGCCTTCGCTGGTGGCTGAAAAAGGTCATCGGTTAGAATTTTCCC
>JADLAP010000268.1 GCA_020848195.1 Phycisphaeraceae bacterium | reverse complement strand
GGACCCCACGCTGCACCTGGACCGATGACGGCCCCGGACTGCGGCTGCGGTAGTCTGCATTCAGATTGGTACCCGTCATGCCCGGATATCGGTTATGTTCAGCACCTGCCCCCAGGTACGCCAACGCGGCCGTCGTCGGCCAGCGTACCGACCTTGCGCTCAACCCCCCGACTGGTTCACCCAATGCGATTGATCAGCTTTTTCCACCCATCTCAGTCACGCATGCCGGGTCGTCAAGAGCGCGTGGGCGTGCTCCTGGAGGCCGACACCGTGCTCGACCTGCAGCTCGCTGCCGAGCACGGCCTGGGGACCACCGATCCCCGCTTCGCCTCCATGCTGGCATTGATCAGGGGCGGACAGAGTGCGATGGCGCTGGCGCAGCAACTGGCAAGTGCCGCACCGCGGCCTGCGCTCTGCCCCCGCGACGCGGTGGCGCTTGCCGCTCCGATCCCCGTGCCTGAGTCGATCCGCGATTTCGCAAACTACGAACTGCATGTACGCCAGGCAATCCGCTCCTCCATGCGGCTGCGCGCGAAGGCCTCCAGCGATCCGGATGCGACGTTCGACGGTTTCGTCAAGGCGGGATTGCTCGACATTCCGCCGGTCTGGTACGAGATGCCCCTTTACTACAAGGGGAACCGGTTCAGCTGCATCGGGCATGACCAGACCGTGGAGTGGCCGGAGTTCGCGCAGCGCATGGACTACGAGCTGGAGCTGGCCGTCGTGATCGGTAGCACGATCCGCAACGCGACTGCCGAGCAGGCCATGGATGCCGTCTTTGGCTACACGATCTTCAACGACTTCAGCGCGCGTGACATGCAGTCCCGGGAAACGAGCTTTCGCATGGGGCCGGCCAAAGGCAAGGACTTCGACACGGGCAACGCCTTCGGTCCGTGCATCGTGACACGCGATGAAGTTGCCGACCCCTACGACCTGTGGATGAAGGTACGTGTCAATGGCAGTGAACGGGTGCATACGAAATCCGGCGGCATGCAGCATGACATCGCCAAGTGCATTTGCCATGTCAGCCGCTGCGAGACCCTGTACCCCGGCGAGATCCTCGGATTGGGGACCGTGGGCAACGGTTGCGGCTACGAATCGCTCACTTTCCTGAGCGAAGGCGACGTCGTCGAATTGGAGGTGGAGAAGATCGGAACACTCAGGAACATGCTCGGTCATCGACGATGACAAACATCAACCTGCGACAGCTCAAGGCCTTCATAGCGGTCTTTCAGACCAAGAAATTCGCAAGCGCGGCCGAGCGCCTGTTCCTGACCCATTCCGCGGTGAGTGTGCTCATCCGCCAACTGGAGTCGGAGATCGGCCAGAAGCTCTTCGACCGCACGACAAGAAACCTGCGTCCAACCGCAGCAGCGCTGGACCTGTATCCGATCGCCGAACGCATCCTGCGCGAATTGCATTCGATTGGCGAGCACTTCAGCAGCTTCACCAGAGATGCCCGAGGCAAGCTCGCATTCGCCGCCACGCCAGTGATCGCGGTCAACGTCGTCGCCAAGGCGGTGGCCCTGTTCCAGGAGCAGCGCCCGGGCGTACAAATCGTGGTGGAAGACTGCACGCCGGACCAGTTCCCGGGGAGGCTGATGTCCGACCAGGTCGAATTCGGAATAGGAACGCCGGAACCTCTGACTTCGGAGTTCGCATGCGAGACCCTGATCAAGGGCTACCTGTGCGCGGTCATGCGCACGAACGACCCCCTGGCACGCAATGACGTCGTCAGTTGGACTGACCTCAACGACCAACCAGTCATCGTCGTCAAACCGGGCTACGGCATACGGCACGTGGTCGATCGCGCGGTGGCGGAGTCCGGTGCACGGCTGCGATATACCCACGAAATGATGCACCTGATGACCGCGCTCGCCTTCGCCGCCGAGGGCCTGGGTGTGGCGATCCTGCCTTCATCGCTCATGTCCCAGATCCGGTACCCGCAACTGGTTTCGCGTCGACTGGTCTCGCCGGTCGTCGTCAGGGACGTGTACGTCATCACCCGACGCGGCATGACCTTGTCCCCGTTGGCATCCGAGTTCCTCGACTTCTTTCGCACGGGCCTCTCCGAGGGGCGTCTCCCGTTCTCCCCTGCGTTCTGAAGCAACGCGCACCGGCCGCACGTCCATCGCACCGCCTGGCCCAGTTCGCCCGAAACATCCCGATCGATCCAGCCACGACACGGCGCCCGCAAGGTGTGCCGTCGGCGGTCATTTGTGAATGTTCTTCACCAGTTTGCGACAACTCTTCAATTTACAAGTCGCGCGTAGGCAGTTGTAATCCGGCCTCCCCGATGCAAATACGCCCATGACAAGACCGGACGGAAAGATGCATCGCCTTCAACCATCAACGAGGACCTCATGAGGATTGCAAGCATTCGACGCGACGGGCGAGTCGAGTTGATCATCGAATTGCCCGAGCGCGGCGCCGCGCTCCTGCGCGACCTGTACGACCATGCGCGACTGGGCTCGCCTCCGGCGGGCATGCAAGCGCTGATCGACCGGGGGCCGGCGGAGGTGAGCCTGATCCGCGTTGCGCTGGCGCAGCACGCGTCCAGGCTGCCGCTGGTGGATCTCGCGAAGGCTGATTGGCTGGCACCGCAACCGAGAACCGGCAAGATTCTGGGGATCGCAGTGAACAACCGACACCTCAACAGGATGGCGTTCCGCGAGCCCACGCATCCGATGATCTTCATGAAATCATCGACCTCCCTGACAGGACATGGCAAGCCGATCGAGATCCTCGACGACCACGGCTACACCATTCCGGAACCGGAACTGTGCGCGGTTCTGGGCAAGGGAGGCAAGAACATACCGGAAGACCAGGCCATGGGTCATGTGTTCGGCTACACGATAACCAACGACATCACCGCGAGCGGTGTGAAATTCACCATGGATTCCGTCGCGCTGAACATCGGCGCCGGCAACCTGCGACCGCATCACACTGTCTGGCGGGAAAAACACGGCCCATCGGACGGCTATCTCTATTTCACCTACCACACCCGCTCCAAGTCCTCCGATACCTTCAGCCCGATGGGCCCTTGGCTGACCCTGGCCCAGGACGTCCCCGATCCGAACCACTTGTCGATCCGAAGCTGGATCGACGGTGAACTCTATACCGACGACGACACGGCCAACTACCTGTTCCCGGTACAGCGCTGCATTGCAGAGGCGAGTCGCTTCCTGACGCTGGAGGCCGGCGACATCATCCACTTCGGCACCGCGGGGGCATCGACGTCGAAGTTCCCGATGGGAAACCGTTCAGTGAACCTGTTCGAGAAGAACGGCTCGACGGTCGACGTGGAAATCGCCGGGCTCGGGAAGCTGAGCAATGTGATCTCCCGCATCTGACTCGACCGACCCCACACCTTGGCGCGCAGGTTGGACACACGACAGGCTGGCAGCCCGGAGAACGACCATGGATCTATTCGACGGTATCGATCACATCGACATGGCAGTGGAGGACGTACACGCAAGCGCGGCGTTCTATGACCCGACTTTGACAGTTCCAAGTGACACGCCCACGTAACTACGCGTCGCGCAATGACTTTTCAGCCGTCGGCGTGACGGTCGTGTATCTATGGGGTTTACCCGGGTCAGACGAGCTGAAGAATGGG
>JADLAP010000267.1 GCA_020848195.1 Phycisphaeraceae bacterium | reverse complement strand
TCCGCGGCGAAAAAGCGGCTATTTCCCGATGGATTCGCCGCTTTTCCGCTTGATCTTTTCTTGGGTCAAGTGTTACGTTTTAGACGTCGCCGGTGCGTAAATCGGCGCGAAAACGGGGCATTTTCATGGCATCATCACCGTTTTCATCGCTTTTACCGACTGTGTTGGGCCTGCATGAAGGCTCACCGCAGGCGGATCAGACGCCACCACCACCGTCCGAAGCGTCACCAGCCCCCCCGGGAACCCCGGCTCCCCGGAACCGCTGAATACCCAGTTTCGTCATTCGGATTTGGACACTCGGTTATTGGCTCCCCGTGACTCCGAAAAGGCTGCATGTGTTTGCCTTGGGTACACTTCCCGCATGATCGACACGCATTGCCATCTGACGTACGAGCCGTTGCTGGGTCGGGTGGAGGATGTGGTGGCGCAGGCGAAGCGGGCCGGCGTCGATCGCATGATCAGCGTGGGAACCAGTCCGGACGACGCCCGGCTCGCGCTGGGGCTGACCCGGCGGTTCGACAACATCTGGTCCACCGTCGGCGTGCATCCGCATTACAGCGACAAATGGCTAGACCGCGGCGCGGTGGATGCGGTGATCGACGAGTTGGCGGCCGAGCCGCGCGTGGTGGCGCTGGGTGAGATGGGACTCGACCGGCACTATCCCGATCCGCCGATGGAAGTCCAGTGCCGCGCCCTGTCGTGGCAACTGGAGGCCGCCCATCGCCATGCGCAACTTCCCATCATCATTCACAACCGTGAAGCGACGGACGAAACGCTGGCCATCCTCCGCGACAGCGGCCTTGCGCCAAGCCGGTTCGTGTTCCACTGCTTCACCGGCCGGCTCGATGAACTGGAAGCGATCCTCGCGTTCGGCGCGATGGTCAGCTTCACCGGCATCACGACGTTTCCCAGCGCCACGTACATCGCCGACGCCGCGGCGCGGATGCCGCTGGACCGGATCATGATCGAGACGGACAGCCCGTACCTGACGCCTGAGCCGCATCGGAAGGTCAGGCCGAACGAACCGAAATATGTCGCCGACGTCGCCGCGTTCATCGCCCGGCGTCGGGACATGGCGCCGGCCGACTTCGTCGCAACGGTCGACGCCAACGCCGACCGATTCTTCCGGCTCCAATCACGGTAAAGTGGTGCGGGTATGGGCGGCATCACACACTGGTTCTGGGAGCTTGTGCCGGGGAACCCGATTCTCCAGCGGACGGTGGGCAGCGGCTCGCGCCGGCTGCGGCATCTCTGGGTCCGCATGGGCTATCTCGGCGCGCTGGTGCTGCTCGTGCTGCTGGGCCTGACCACCGGCGGCGGCATGAGCAGCGACGTGACCCTGACCGAACTGGCCAAGGCGGGCACCAAGGTCTTCGCCTTCATCGCCTACGGCCAGGTGGTTCTGATCTGCCTGCTGGCGCCGCTGTTCATGGCGGGGGCGATTGCGGCGGAGCAGTCGGGCAAGACGTTCGACATCATGCTGACCACGCCGCTGACGAACTTGCAGGTGGTGCTGGGACTGCTGCTGGGCCGGCTGTTTTTCGTGATGGCGCTGCTGCTGAGCGGATTGCCGCTGTTTTCCGTGCTGCTGATCTTCGGCGGCGTGCCGATTTCCGCGGTCTTCGCCAGCTTCGCCACGGCGGCGCTGTCGGGGCTGCTGATGGGGTCGGTGGCGATCGCCCTGGCGGTGCTGCGGATCGGCGGTCGCAAGGCGGTGGTCGTGTTCGTGATCGCCACGGCGGGATACCTCGTGGGCAGCTACGCGCTGGACGCCCTGGTGCTGCGAAGGCTGGCGGCGACGGGGGCGACCACGGTGCTGACGCCGCTGCATCCGATGCTGGTGCTTGAAACGTACCTGAACCGTGCGAACTACCGGCCGCCTGGCGCGGAGGAAGTGGCGAACCTGGCGTGGCCGGCGCGGATGTACCTGAGCCGGCCGCTGGCGACGTTCTGCACGCTGTCGGCCGGGCTGAGTTTCGTGCTGCTGCTGTGGTGCGGGTTGCGGGTCCGGTCCGTGGGTCAAAGCGAGGGGACGATCCGGCGCTGGCTGGCGAAGAAGCTGCGTCTGCGCGGGGGCGACGGGGCGGATCGAAGGCGCAAACCGCGCACGGTGTGGCACAACCCGATCGCCTGGCGGGAGGCCAACACGCGGGGCAAGCTCGCGGCGGGCATCCTCGCGCGGTGGGCGTTCGTGGTGCTGGGTCTGGCGGCCGGGGCGGTGCTGCTGGGGTTGTATCACTACCAGAAACTGCCGAACCTGCCGGGATCAGCCAGTCACGAGGTTTTCCGCAACGCGCTGCTGACGCTGCTGCTGCTGGAGGTGTCGGTGATCGCCCTGGTGGCGTTGTACATGAGTGCCGGGAGCGTGAGCCGGGAGCGTGAGGACAAGACGCTGGACCTGATGCTGACGACGCCGATCACGCCGCGGTACTACGTGTGGGGCAAGCTGCGGGGACTGGTGAGTTTTCTCATGGTGATGCTGGTGGTGCCCGTGGCGACGCTGGGCATGGTGAGTCTGTACACGATGTGGGGCCTGTGGCGGCAGTGGCCCACGGCAAGCGTGACGTACGTGGTGGGCACGGTGCAGGCGACGTATGAGCTGATGCTGTTTGAAGCGCCGCTGTTGCTGTTGCTGACGCTTGCGCCGTTCACGGCGTTCTGCGTGGTGGTGGGGATGAACTGGAGCATCAAGAGCCAGGGCGTGCTCTCGGCCGTGATGGCGGCGATGGGCGTCATCGCGGGCCTGACGCTGGTGCTGGGCTTCTGCGGCCTCAGCGCGGCGCGGAACATCCCCTACGTCGGCCCGGTCATCAACTGCTTCAGCCCGGTGACGAATCTCGTCATGATCCTCAATCCATGGGAAACCGTCAGCCGTTTCGTGGACCATCCCGTCGAGGGCCGGGCGTGGCTGCTGTTCGGCGCGGCGGCGTCCGCGATCGGCTACGGCTCCCTCGGCTACGCCCTGCTGTCCAACATGGTCAAAGGCTTCGACCACACCGTCCGGCGGTTGAGTGGCGGGGGGTGAGTTTTTTTAGCCGCAGATGAACGCAGATGAACGCAGATCAAACTCAGAAAACAAGACCCCGCGAAAGCTCTGAGTACAGAGCATCCGCGGGCTTTGGGTGAAATCACATGGGCAATTCATCATTGTGTTTGTCTTATCCGCGTTCATCTGCGTTCATCTGCGGCTAATCACATGCCTGAAATCACCAATGAGCCAGGAAAGTCGGGGCGTCCGGTGTATCTGAGCCGGCGGATGGCGGCCTTGGTGGGGCTGGGGTTTGCCTCGGGACTTCCGGGGGTGTCGGGGTTGCTCAGTTCGCCGCTGCAGGCGTGGCTGGGTGATTTGAATGTCAGCGAGGAGCGGATCGGTCAACTGACGGGGCTGGTGGGTTTGCCGCTGGCGTACAAGTTCGCGTGGGCGCCGCTGCTGGACCGCGTACCGCCGCCGGGGGTGTTGGGGAAGCTGGGCCGTCGGCGCGGGTGGCTGGTGCTGACGCAGGCGCTGCTGGCGGTGATGGTGGGGGCGTTGGCGTTGCTGGGGCCGACCGAGGCGGGGGCGTCGCTGTGGCCGCTGGCGGTGCTGGGATTCGGGGTGGCGGTGCTGTCGGCGACGCAGGACATTGTGGCCGACGCCTATCGCGCGGAGGTGCTGGAGGATCGGGAGCTGGGCGCGGGTGCGGCCGTGTTCGTCAACGGGTATCGCATCGCCATGGTCGTCGGCTCCGGGGGCGTGCTGCTGCTGGCTCCGACCTTCGGCTGGCGCGGCGCGTATGGCGTGATGGCGCTGCTGATGGCGGGGAGCGTCGTCGTGACGCTGCTGTCGCCGCCTTCGCCGGAGATGGCGACGGGCGCGCAGGGCTGGCGGGAGACGCTGACCGAGCCGGTGGCGGAGTTTTTCCGCCGTCACGGCTGGGCGCAGGCGCTGGTCATTCTCGCGCTGATCATTCTGTTCAAGCTGCCCGACGCGGCGGCGAAGGCGATGACGGTTCCGCTGCTGCAGAAGGAGCTTGGATTCAAGCTGACGGAGATCGCGTGGATCCGGGAATGGTTCGGAATGGTGATCGCCATGACGGGTGCGGTAGCCGGCGGGGCCGTGGTGGCGAAGATGGGCCTGCGGCCGGCTTTGTGGGTGCTGGGTCTGGCGCAGATGCTCAGCAATTTCGGGTTCTGTCTGCTGATTCTGATGGGCCGGGATGTGCCGGTGCTGGCGGCAGTGGTGGCGGTGGAGAGCTTCTGCGGCGGCATGGTTACAGCCGGGTTCATCGCATTCCTCATGGCGCAGTGCAATCGTCAGCACACCGCCACGCAGTACGCGTTGTTCACCAGTCTCAATTTCGCCACGGCGGCGCTGAGCGCGATCGTCAGCGGGTCGATGGTGAAGTGGATGGGTTACGGCTGGTTTTTCGCCGTGACGGTGGCCTTGGGATTGCCCGGCGTCCTGCTGCTGCTGGCGGTGCGAAGGACTGTGAGGCCGGTGTGAGTTCTCCCGGCCCGCCGTGATGCGCCGCGGCCGGCGTACCGGCGGCTAACCTGCAAAAAACCAGCTACTCTTCTCAGGCGGGTAAAGGTTCCGCGCAACCCAGCCGATACAGCCTGCATGGCATCCCCTCAGGCAACCCCGGCCGCTTCGGCGTCGGCACCGACGTCCGGTATGACCCTCAGCAGCCCCTCCGCGGGCATATCCGGGGGCACAACCGGGGGCACAACCGGGGGCACAACCGGGGGCGGGGGCGATGTCGAAAAAATCGTCAATATCGCCGTGGCCCAGATCAGCCACATCGCCACGTTGCCTGAAGTGACGATGAAGATCATCAAGCTGGTGGAAGATCCCGATTCCACCGCGGCCGACCTCAACGGCGTGATCACGAACGATCCCGCGCTGGGCGCTCGCATCCTCAAAGTCGTCAACAGCGCGTTCTACGGCCTGCCGGGTCAGATCGGCTCGATCAATCGTTCCATCGTTCTCCTCGGCATGAACGCGGTGAAAAACATCGCCATTGCCGCCAGTTTGGCCAAACTTTTCCGCGGCGGGCAGATCAGCCCGTTCTTCAACGCCAAGGATTTGTGGACCCACAGCATCGCCGTGGCCACCGGAACCCGGCTCATGGCGCAGCACGCGGGGCTGGGACTGCCCGATGAGGCGTTCCTGGCCGGGCTGATCCACGATCTGGGCATCATGGTGGAAATCCAGGCCTGCCGGCCGAAGTTCGTCGAGGTGATCGCCAAGCTCGTGCAGGAGCCGGATTGCCCGCTTCGCCACGCGGAACGCGAGATGCTCGGCGCGGACCACGAACAGTTCGGCGCAGCGCTGTGCAAATCGTGGAAATTCCCCGTCAGCTTCGCCTACGTCACCGGCTACCACCACCACCCGATGGACCTGGCCCACGAGCATCGCACGCTCGCCTGCCTCGTCCATCTGGCGGACATCGTGGCGGCCAAGGGCAAGCACGGGTACAGCCGTACCGTCGAAAATCTTGAATTTTCTCCCGAAATTCTTTCGGAACTTAACCTGACGACCGAACAGGTCGAAGAAGTAGGTAGTGAGCTGCCGCAGGCCATGCAACAAGCCATGACGTTGCTGGGTTAGCGGACCTCCCTGGCGGGCAAATCTTGCCTGCCCTTCACTTTGGCGTCTCTCTTTTCCCTCCGGGCGACGATTCTCCCCGAATCGTCGCCTTTTTCGTTTTCGCATTTGCCCCCGTCACGAACAACCCATTTAGCCCCCCGTCAGTGACGGGGGGCTAATTGTTACGGTCGGGGGTGGAATTTCGAGATGACCGTGCGGAGCCGGCCGGCATCGACGTGGGTGTAGACCTGCGTGGTGCGGATGTTGGCGTGGCCGAGCAGTTCCTGCACGACGCGGAGGTCCGCGCCGCCGGCGAGCAGGTGCGTGGCGAAGGTGTGACGCAGCGTATGGGGATGCACATCCGCCAGACCCGCGCGGCTGGCCATGCGCGTCACCACCTGCCAGACCACCACCCGCGTGATGGGATTGCCCGTGCGGGAGAGCAGCAGACGGTCGGTGGGGCGGTCGGGACGCAATAACTGCGGTCGCAGTTCGTCCAGATAACAGCGTGTGGCGTCCAGGGCCGGCGTGCCCACGGGGGTGATGCGTTCCTTGTCGCCCTTGCCGATCACGCGGACGATGCCGACGTGGAAGTGGACGTCCTGGCAACGGAGGTTGGCCAGTTCGCTGGCGCGCAGGCCGCCGGCGTAGAGCAACTCCAGCAGCGCGCGATCGCGCTGATACATCACATCGCCGGACTGCGGCGATTCGAGCAGCCGCTGCATCTGCGTGCCGTTGAGATAGTCCGGCAGATTCGACCACTGCGAAGGCTGGTTGAGCAGTTCGGCGGGATTGTTCTCCAGCAGATCCTGCGAATGGGCATAACGGAAGAACACGCGGATCGTCGCCACATGACGGGCGATGGATCGCGGGGAAAGGCTGCGGCTTTGCGACAGGTAGCGCAGGTGTTCCGTGATGCCGGTCAGATCCAGCCGGTTCCAGTCCATGCGGCTGGTCTGCTGCATCCACTGCCAGAGATCGCGCAGATCAGCGGTGTAGGCCTCGATTGTGGCCGCGCTGAATCCGCATTCAATTCGGCAGTAGGACAGAAAATCCCGCACCAGGGCCGGCATCGCCAGGGTCGGACTGGTGCCGATCCGTGCCGCCGCGCCTTGTCCGGGACCGCCGGCCACCGCCGGACCCTTCCACATCATGGGCATCGCTGAAGCCATGGCGTACCACCCCCCATACGTCCGCGGCCCACTGATGCGCCTTCGCCGCCGACCAGGTTCTGTTTGGCTATCGGCATCCTTCACGGAACCGAAATACAGCCACATGGGTTTTCTTCTATCGGACATTGCCTGCCGTACAATCCGTCAGCATCATGTGCGATATCGGAAATCTCTGGAGGGAGATCGCCATGCAGGTCATGTTCGTGCGGCACGGAATCGCGGAAGAACAAGGTCCGGATGGGAAGGACGCCAGCCGGCGGCTGACCGAGGAAGGTGTGGCCCGCACGCGCGACGCGATGCGCGGCCTGTCGCGGATCGTCGAACCGCCTCGCGCCATTTTCACCAGTCCCAAAACCCGCGCCCGCCAGACCGCCGAACTCGCCGCCGAGCAGTGGAACCTGCCTGCCGATCAACTGCGAGCCTGCGACGAGCTGGCCGGCCTCTCCGCCCACGCCATCACGCAGGTCATCCGCGAATGCCGACAGCCCGTCGTCATGCTCGTCGGCCACGAACCGACGCTCAGCCAGACCATCGAATCGCTCTGCACCGGCGAACGCATACACGGTTTCGTCGAAATGAAAAAAGCCGGCTGCGCGCTGGTCGAACTCGACGATAACACCCGTGGCCGGCTGCTCTGGCTGCTCACCCCACGCGTGCTCGTGGCTTTGGCGTGCCAGGCCTGATTCCGTTGCGGTCGATGGGTCAGGCCGTCGGTCGCAGCAGTCGGATCAGCGGCTGGGCGATCTGGTCGAATGCCGCCGTCGGCAACGCCACCGTCGCCCACTTTTCACTCCGCTTGCGCATGTGCTGACGGTAGTCCGACAGCAGCACCGCCTGCACCGCGTACCACTTGTCGCCAAACGCATAGACTTCCTGAAACAGCGCGTCCGGCGGCTGGCCTTCGCACCAGAACAGAAAGACAAACGCGCCCCGGAAGTCAGGCCCGAACAGGCCTTCCCACTTCTGCAGGCTGTCCACGTCCTCGGCTGTCACCCAGTTCTGCGTCGATCGACCGCTGCTCCCGGCGTGCTTGCGGCCTTTGACGTCCACCAGCAGGTTCGGCCCGTTCTGGCTGTACACCACGAAATCGAAATTCTTCAGCCCCGTCAGGCCCGACTTGCTGTTGGATTGCAGCGCACGCCGCGCCTCGTCCACCGCCACATACGGAATGGCCTTGGACCGCAGATAGTGCTCGAACGCCGCGTCGTAGTGGAATCGCCGCTGCGCCATGATGCAACATGTTAAGCGAAAACCACATGACAAGACGCGAGGGCAGTCTGCCCGCGGCTGGCAAGGAGGGGGGGCGTTGTCATTCGTCTTTCGAGCCTGGCCATGCGTCATTTCCCCGCAACGTGCCTTTCGTTGCTCCGTCTTACCCGGTATCCTCGCGGGCTATGGACTATCGCGTGATCAGCATCGGAACGCTCAGCCGGAACGAGTTGTGGGAAGAGGCGGCCGCGGTGCGCACGGCCCACGCCACGACCACGCTCATCCGCGCCGGCAAACAGGTGATTCTCGTGGACCCGGCCCTGCCCGCGCCGGCGCTGGGCGCAAGGCTGTTCGAGCGGGCCGGCCTCAAGCCCGAGCAGATCACCGATGTCTTCCTGACCAACTTCCGTCCCGCGCACCGCTGGGGCCTGCCTCTGTTCGAGTCCGCCAAATGGTGGATCAGCGAAGCCGAGCGTGAAGCCGTCGGCCGGGCCTTGATCGACCAGTTCCAGCACGAACAGGACGAAGAGGCCAAGGAACTGATGCGACGGGACATTGAGACGCTCAAACGATGTCAGAACGCGCCGGACAAGCTCGCGCCGCAGGTGGACTTGTTTCCCCTGCCGGGCTTCACGCCGGGAACGTGCGGCCTGCTGCTGCCGATGCCGACGTGTACCGTGCTCGTCGCGGGCGACGCGGTGGCCACCGGCGAGCATATGGAGATGGGCCGCGTGCTGCGCGGAGCCTACGATGCCCAGCAGGCTCAGGAAAGTCTGCGGGAAGCGGTGGAAATCGCGGACGTGATCATCCCCGGCCACGACAATGTGCGGATCAATCTGTCCCGGCGAGGGTTTTGACATCACGGGGAAGGCCGCATGGGCGAGGCTCAATCGGTTGCGTGTCCATCGTGTGGCCGGTCATACCGCCGGCGAGCCGACCTCGCCGGCCGACAGGTGCGCTGCGGCCAGTGCGGCGCCACCATCACCATGCCGCCGCTCAGCGGCGCGGCCGAAGGCCCGCCAGAATCTTCGATACCGCCGAAAACACCACCTTCATCCAAACCCGTCGTCAAACATTTCGAGCCTGTTTCCGGCGGATTTCGCCTGAATCTGCCCGGTCAGCCCGGCACACCGCATGTTCCGCCCAAACCGCCCGCATCGCCGCCGTCACCACCGACGCCGCCCAGGGAAGACGACGTGCCGCTGCCGCTGGAGGATGGCGATCTCTACGCATTGAACGCGGATGCCGCTTCGACTCCGGAGCCATTGCCCCAGCTCGACGAAGCGGACCTGATCGAAGATGTCCCCGAAGCGCAGCCCGTCAGCGACGTCGAAAGCTACGAACTCAACGTGGTCAAACCCGCCCGACCCGGTCATATCCCGGCAGTTCCCACGAAAATCATCGAACACTGCCCTTCCTGCGGCAGCAGCGTCAAGCCCGGCGCGGTCATCTGCGTCAACTGCGGCTTTGACCTCGTGCAGGAAGCCCAACTCCAGACCATCGTCGCCGCGGGCAAAGGTCAGCCCATCGACGAGGCGACGAAACATCGCCTGGCCAACATCGCGTCCAACGCCGTTTCCCGAAAAGCCATCGCCAAGGAGGACGAGGCATATCACACCCGGCAGATTCTCATCTGGGACTGGTACGTCCCCACGGGCATTGTCGCAGGCGCGATCTTCCTCATGCTCGTTAACGGACTGTTTCTCCTGGATGTCAGTCCGAAACACTGGCCGGTGTTGACGGATTTCTTCGCCGTCAAACCAACCACCACGCCGCCACCGGCGCCGACTACTCCCCAATCACCGGGCGGCTTGTCCCAGTTCGGCATCGCCCCCGGCCCCGTTCCCGGCAACAACAACATTACCTATCCCTTCATGCCCGCACCCAGAAACACGCCCGCTCCCGGAAGCGGCAGTCCGCCGGGGAGCACTCCCGGCAACCCCCCGGCAACGGGTCTGGGTGCGCCACCGGGTGCGACTTCAGCTTTTCCCGGCTTGTTTGGACAACCCGCGCCGCCGCCGACCGTGCCCGTCTATTTCCCCTGGTTGGCCCGGGCCGCGTGGATACTGAATTTCGTCCTCAACGTGATCATTTCCAGTCCCTGCCTCTTCGTGGGCATGATCATTGTGGGCAAGTTGTTCGGCACCACGTTCGGCAATCTTCTGACAGGCATGTTCAAACTGCTGGCCATCTGCATGATGACCCTTGCCGTCAGCGCCCTGGTCAGTAGCATCCTGCACCTGGTTACGGAAGGACTGCCGCTGCTGGGCATGGGCATTTACATTCAATTGCCGTTTATCGTGGTGACATTCTTCGGCCTGGCGATGAAACTGCTCGATCTCGACTTTCTCGAAGCGATCATCCTGTTCGTGGCGATGTACTTGCTGCCCTTCGCTTTGACGTTATTGTTCATCATGATGGTGTACGCCATGATCATGACCTGACGGGCGGGCATGGCATCGCACATCACGACTCCACCACAATCTCGCACTTTTCGCCGTTGGGCAGGATGGCGGTCCACGTCTTCTTCGCCGTGATCGGCTTGTTGCTGTAGTAGTCCGCGCCGGCGAAACGGTATGTGAGCCTGGCGTCCGCGTCCTTCAGCGTCACGCGGGGCAGCGAAGCAGACGCAGCCGGCTGGATATTGGCGTTGGCCCGCATCCATTGGCCGATGCCGCGCAGCACGTCGGCTTCAAACTCCACGATGGAGCCGTCGCCGCGTGGGCCGATATTCAGCAGGTAATTGCCTCCGCGCTGGCGGACCTGCTTCATGCCGTCGGTCAGATCCTTGATTTTCCCCGGCAAATCCGTTCTTTCCTGCCATGAGCGGTAGCCCCACGTCGCATGGTAGATGGAGGCCGGCGTCTGCCACGGGCCTTCGATGTCGAAGTCGGGAACCTGGTTGTCGCCGAGGACCGTGAAGTCGCCCAGCCCGTGCCACACCCGGCCGTTGACCATGGCCTCCGGTTGCAGCCGATGCACGAGGTTCACCATGTCCTGGCTCTGCTGCCGCGTCGGCGCGCCCATGTCGAACCAGACTTCCACGATCGGCCCGTACTGCGTCATCAGCTCTTCCACCTGCGCGAGGTTGAAGGCCATGTGCTTGTCGGGGATCGCGTCGCTGTTGTGGTCGCTGATCGGCAGCGCGTGAGGATAGTGCCAGTCGATCCACGAAAAGTAGACGCCGAACTTCAGCCCGCGCCTGCGGCAGGCCTCGGCGAGCTGCGCCACCACGTCCTTGCCGTAGGGCGTGGCGTCCACCATGTTGTACTTCGTGTGTCTGCTGTGAAACAGGCAGAAGCCGTCGTGGTGCTTGGTGGTGATGATGATGTACTTCATGCCCGCGTCCACCGCCAGCGCGGCGATGGCGTCGGGGTCGAACGCGGTGGGGTTGAACTGTTTGGCGAGGTTTTCGTAGTCCGTTCGCGGCACGGGGGCATGGGCGAGAATCTGCTCGCTGTAGCCCTTGGTGATCTGCCGGCCGTCCCACACGCCGCCGGCGATGGAGTACAGGCCGAAGTGGATGAACATGCCGAAGCGCAGATCGCGCCACTGCTGCACCTTGTTCGTCGTCATGGGGCTGATCCTGTCGAGGGAGGTTTGGCGAGGAAGTGTACTGCAACACGGCTCGCATTGCCGGAGGGTGTGGGTTGTTGACGTCTGGCGCGGCTGTGACGACGGGAAGGATGATCGCCGCGTGAGAAACGGACGGCGAAGCTGGTCCGACTCGCATGTCCGGGGTAAACCGAACACAGTGCGAAAGGCGCGACACATGGGGATTGTCGGGGAATTAGGTGTCGCGGCGCGCGGGCTTAGGCGGGAAGGGAAGATCGCTTGCTGTTCAATTCGTTCAGCTTTCTGCTGTTCCTGGCGGTGGCCATGCTGGTCGGCCGCGTGGGGCTGTCATGGCGGCTGCGGAAGCTCGTGCTGCTGCTGATGAGCTATGCGTTTTACGCGGCGTGGAATCCGCCGTTCGTCGCGCTGCTGTGGCTGTCCACGGTGGTGGACTGGTATTTCGCCAGGTGGATGGCGGCATCATCGCGCGCCGGCGTCCGGCGATGGTGTCTGGCGGGCAGCCTGGTGGTGAACCTCGGCCTGCTGGGCTTTTTCAAGTACAGCACGTTTCTGCTGGGCAATGTCCAGGCGCTGGCCGGTCTGACGGGGTTTGCGCTGGCGATGCCGGCGATGAGCATCATCCTGCCGGTGGGCATTTCGTTCTACACATTTCAGACGCTGTCGTACACATTGGACGTCTATCGCGGTGATGCCAAGCCGTGGCACAGCTTTCTGGATTATGCGTTGTACGTGACCTTTTTCCCGCAGCTCGTGGCGGGGCCGATCGTCCGGGCGACGGACTTTCTGCCGCAGTGCGTGGAGGAGAAGCGGGCCGGCGGTCAGCAGATCGGCTGGGCGATGGTGTTGGTCGTCATCGGGCTGTTCAACAAGGTGTTCGTGGCGGACGCGCTGATGTCGTCCATCGTCGAGCACGTCTACGCCCCTGGCGTCAAGTGGGGACTGGTCACGGCCTGGGGCGGCACGCTGGCTTTTGCCGTGCAGATTTTCTGCGATTTCGCCGGCTATTCCACCTGCGCCATCGGTCTGGCCCTGATGCTGGGATTCGATCTGCCGGACAATTTCCGTTTCCCCTACGCCGCCCTGGGCTTTTCCGATTTCTGGCGGCGCTGGCATCTGACGCTTTCCACCTGGCTGCGCGACTACCTCTACATCAGCCTCGGCGGCAACCGCAAAGGATCGCTGCTGACCTACCGCAATCTCCTGTTCACCATGCTCCTCGGCGGCCTGTGGCACGGAGCATCGTGGAATTTCGTCATCTGGGGCGGACTGCACGGGCTGTACCTGGTCATCGAACGCGGGCTGAAACAGCTCGTTCCCGATCATGCCTTCTGGCGACTGGGCATGGTCCGCCTCGGTCTGATGCTGCTTACGTTCATCGGCGTC
>JADLAP010000266.1 GCA_020848195.1 Phycisphaeraceae bacterium | reverse complement strand
GATGGAGGAGAGCGTGGTGCCGGAGGCGAAGCTGAAGACGCGGGAACCCTTGGAACCAGCCAGTTCAAAGGTGAACTGGGCATCGGAGGCGCTCAGGTCCAGCGGACCGTTGGTGGAAAGGAAGATGCTGGCGTGCTGGGCGGAGGCGGTGACGATGACCTGGACGTCGCGAGTTTCCCCGTGGCCCAGCTTGGCGGCGTTGATCTGGAAGGCGTTGACCGTGGTGGCCTGGGCGCTGATGTTGAAGTCGAAGGTTCCGTTGAGCAGCTTGACGCCCTGGAAGCTCGTGGCGGAGGCGATGCGATCGATCGTCTGGAGGATCGAGTCGATCTGGAGCTGATTGGCGGACTTCTCTTCCTTGCTCAGGCCGGCGTCGTTGGCGCTTTCGCCGACGAGGGACTGAACCTGCAGGAGCAGGGAGTTGACTTCCTGCAGGCCGCCTTCGGCGATGTTGATGACCTGATCGGCGCGCTCGGCGTTGCTGATGGCGCTGGCGATGGCTGCCTTTTCCGAGCGCAGGTTTTCACTGGCAATCAGGCCGGCGGGATTGTCCGAGCCTCGGTTGATGGCCAGACCGGTGCTCAGCCGTTCCAACGACTTGTTCAAAGCCGTGTTCTGCGTCCGCAGCACGCGCTGGCCGATCAGCGAGGTGACGTTGGTGTTGATGCGACTCATGGTTGTCGGTCCTCCGTGATCAAACGAGCCTGAGATTGTTCCTGGCGACGGCCGGCATCCATGCCTTCAACTTACGCTGTCCGAAATCCACTCCGATCCGAACTGATGCTTTCTGACGCCGGTTCCTGAAGGCCCGCATACTACGAGTTGCGGCAGGCGGTGATCCGGGAGGGCGATGTCCGTCGCTTTCGCATCGCGTTTTCCCGGGGTCCGCCTCTGACCTTTGCGAACCGGGGAACTTGTCGTTCCGGATTACCTAGTTCGGAGGAAAGGGGCGCTTTAGCCCAACGCGATAACCAAATCTCCTTATCGGACGGACCCGGTTACAACGCGCTCGCAGGCGTCGGATGACCTGCGAAAACGCCGGGAAAAAGCGGCTTTCCATCGCAAAACGGTCGAAAAGGCGACGTCCGCGGGTCTTGACGGCGGACCGATAAGCAGGCGACATCGCGCCGGTTGCGCGGAAAAACCCGATGCAAGCCCGCGAGAAAGTCCGTGCGACTTGAGTGGAAATAAAAATAAACATCGCGGCGGCCGGTGAGGGCCGCCGCGATGACGGGTTGCGTGAAGGTGTTGAGATTCCCGGCTGCTTTACTGGAGCAACTGCAGCACGCTCTGCGGCTGGGAGTTGACCATGCCCAGCACCTGCGTGCCGGCGGCGACCAGAATCTGGTTTCGGGTCAGGTTCGCGGTTTCCTCGGCGAAATCGGTTTCGCGGATCGCGCTTTCGGCCGCGCTGGTGTTCTCCAGAGTCACGCTCAGCGTATTGACGGTGCTGTCAACGTAATTCTGGAAACTGCCCAGGCGGGAACGAATCTGGCCCACCTGGTTGAGGGCCTGACGCACGATGGTCTGTGCGTCGTCGAGGTTGTCGCTGAGCAGGTCATTGGTTCCGCCGGAGCGGATGCTGCTCAGATAGCCGGTGCCCTTGGTGCCCAGGTCGGCGGCGGTGACGCTGCCGATTCCGAGGCGGATCTGGTTGCCGGCCTCGATCTTGGGACCGAGGTTGAACGTCGCGCCGCCGCCGTTGATGGTCAGGGCCGCGATCGAGCCTGTGGCGGTAGCGCCGGCGGTGGTCAGTTCCAGTTCAAGGTCCAGACCGTCGGAAGCGACGGAGATCGTCCTGCCGTCGCCGCTGGCCTTGATGCCGTTGACAAAGGCGGCGACGTCCTGGCCGTCGTCCGTGATGGCGCCGGCGGCGTTGGCGAACGTGGTGCCGGCGGCCTTGGCGGTGGCTTCATCGGTGGACGAAAGCTGGTAGATGGTTCCCGTCTGGCCCGCCGCGGTGATCACGTTGGCGGAGACGAACTGATCGGAGCCATAGTCCATGCTCTTGAGCACGAGCGCGCCGCC
Organism: Phycisphaeraceae bacterium; assembly: GCA_020848195.1. Taxonomy (GTDB): domain Bacteria; phylum Planctomycetota; class Phycisphaerae; order Phycisphaerales; family Phycisphaeraceae; genus JADLAP01. The sequence continues at coordinate 3,836 of JADLAP010000266.1, read as the reverse complement.
GCTGGTTGCCGCGGACACGCCGGTGTAGGTCTTGTACTGATTGATGGACGCAGCCATCTGAGCGTCGGTGGTTCCCGAAGCGAAGCTGAACTGGCGATAGCCCTTGGTGCCGCCGATTTCGATCACGAACTGGTCGGTGGCGTTGGTCAGATCGAGGACCGCGGCCGCGGAAACCAGCAGGCCCGCGTGCTGCGCCGAGGCGGTGACCACGGCGTTGACCGCCACGGTGCCGCCGGTTTCCATCATCGCGCCGTTGACCCGGTAGTCGGCCACCGTCGCGGCGACGGACTTGACCTGGAAGTTCAGGCTGCCGTTGAGCAGCTTGGTGCCGTTGAAGTTGGTCGTGGCGGCGATGCGGTCAATCGTCTGGAGGATGGAGTCCACCTCCGCCTGATTGGCTTCCTTTTCTTCCGTGGTCAGGCCGTCGTCGTTGGCGGTCGCGGTGATCAGACCGTCCAACTGCGTGACCAGGCCCTGGATTTCCGCCAGACCGGCTTCGGCGGAGCCGACAACCTGGTTGGCGCGTTCGGCGTTGCCGAGTGCGGCCGTGATGGCGGCCTCGTCAGCGCGAAGGTTTTCACTGGCGATCAAACCGCCCGGATCATCCTTGGCGCGGTTGATGCGAATGCCGGTGCTCAGACGCTCCAGTGACGTGCTCAGGGCTTTGTTGTTTTGGCTGAGGACGCGCTGGGCGATGAGCGAATTCACGTTGGTGTTGATGCGACTCATAGAGGTATCTCCCCTGGGTCATGAAGGTTCACTTGCCGGATCTCTCAGGCTGTTGCCTCCGTGTTCACGACCTGACGTGTCGTGCAATGTCCGGCGTTGTGGAGACCTTCTCCTTGGTTAACACCCTGACCATTTCATTCACCACGCCCGGGGCCTCCGCCCGTAACGTATTCGCCATGCGCCCGGCAGGGCTTGGGGTGCACGGCACGACTCTGCGGCCGCAGAATCCCGCTTCTCACTCCGCGCCAGTTCGAGCCTGGACTTGCTTTCGCTTGTCCGATCTCATCCTGGCTGTCGTGAAATCGGAAGGACTAGCTCCGCTGATGACCTTGATGAGTCAAGTGCGTTTGAAATGCGCGATCGCCCGGCCGCATATCGCGTACGTTCAGAACACCCCGTTTTTCCCGATTAAAACGCAGATTTCAACAGAGATGTTGCCCCGCCGTCACCGCCGCGACGAACCGCACGGGCGACATCGCCCGCACAGACGTCACATGCGCAACAACCGACTCGGCCCGCGCAGAACGACAGCGCCGCCGTGTGTGACTATCTATATGTAGTGGGAATCGAATTACCCGCGATGCGGGCCGTGATGATGATCCTGAATGTCCTGGATGTACGCCATCGTGCGATCCAGCTCGCGCTTCAGATGACGCACCCGCAGCAGCGACTTGACCCGCGTGACCAGTTCCAGCTTGTTCACCGGCTTGGTCACGAAATCGTCCGTGCCGGACTCGACCCCGCGCTCGATGTCGCCCAGCTCGTTGAGCGCGGTGACCATCATGATGGGAATGGCGCGGGTGGCGGGATCTTCCTTGAGCTTCTTGCAGACCTCGAAGCCGCTCATGCGGGGCATCATCACGTCGAGCAGGATCAAATCCGGCGCGGCATGTTGCCGGTCCTCGATGTAGCGGATCGCCTCCAGCCCGTCATGGGCCGCGACGGTCTGACAGGGCAGGTCTTCCAAATACGCCTGAAGCAGCTCCACGTTCTGCGGATTGTCGTCCACGATCAGAATGGTGGCGCCTCGCAGGTCCATCTCCTCCGTGACCTGGGGGGCCGGCTGGGCGGAAGCAGGAGTCGATGCGGATTGGGTCATAGTGGAAACTCGCACGCCCGCCGACGGCGCGGTCGGGCCAGGTACGCTTCGATGCCGAAACCGTGATGGTACACGCGATCCGCCTGGCCGTCGATCCGCGGGATAACGTCCGATAAGTCGTATGGGGGACGATTGACCAGACTCGCGGGCCGTCGGCCCGCGGCTATCACAGGCGTTCACGCGCTTTCGCAGCCGCGCGTAAACTGCCCGCGCGGCCTCTGATCCCCATGTTCCCGCATTGTCGCCCCCCCACGCTCACCCTACAGTAACCCCATGGCCCTGCCCGTTCTCCAGCCCAGCCGCGTCACCGTCATGATCAAGCCCGTCGGGGCCTTGTGCAATCTCGACTGCACCTACTGCTACTACCTGCCCACCAAGGTGATCTACGCCGGCCAAGAGCATCGCATGAGCCTTCAGACCCTGGAGAGCCTCTTCGCCGGACTGCTCCCCCACTTCGCCGACGATGTCACCATCGCCTGGCAAGGCGGTGAACCCACCCTCGCCGGCCTGCCCTTCTTCCGCAAGGCCATCGACTTCCAGAACAAGTACAAGCGCCCGACCCAGCGTATCCACCACGCCCTCCAGACCAACGGAACCCTCCTCGACGATCCCTGGTGCACTTTCCTCCGCGAAAACCAGTTCCTCGTGGGCCTGAGCGTCGACGGTCCCCGCCACTTCCACGACCGTTACCGCCTGACCAATCGAGGCCAAGGCTCAGCCGACCAGGTGCTCCGCGGCCTGCGACGGCTCCAACGCCATGCCGTGGACTACAACATCCTCTGCGTCCTCAACGACTTCAACGTCCACCATCCCGATGAAATCCTTCGCTACCTGCTGAACCTCGGCTCACGCTGGCTCCAGTTCATCCCCGCCATCGAATGGGAGCCGGACCCGCTGCATCCCGGCGACAATCAGCTTGCCCCCTACTCGCCCGACCCCGCCGCGTATGGCCGGTTTCTCTGCCGGGTGTTCGATCTCTGGTTCGAGCAGTACCGCAAACGGGTGAGCATCCGCATCATCGACGCGGTGCTCAACAAACTCGTCCTCGGCGTCATGCCCTTCTGCATCCTCGACGGCTCGTGCCATGGGCAGATGACCATCGAACACGACGGCGCGGTCTTCGGCTGCGATCACTTCGTCGAACGACGCTGGCAACTGGCCCACATCGGCCGGCCCAACTGGGTCAACGACATCCAGCTCGACGGCGGCCACAACGTCGGCCTGACCGTCCACGGCGGCCACTTCGTCAAACTCGACCAGCATGGAGGCCGGGATATCCATCAGTCCGACGACATGGCTGGCTATGACGCCCCGGCCGGCGATCTGATCCTTGCCGACGCTGACCCGCATGACCGCGACTGGCTCGAACGCACCGATGGCCCGCGACTGAGCGCTTTTGCCGCACGCAAGCAACTGCTGCCCGCCAAATGCCTCGCCTGCACATGGAAACCCTACTGCCACGGCGGCTGCCCCAAACATCGGCCCCACGGCGGCGATGTCCCCGAACCCACCATCCTCTGCCCCGCCTACATGGCGTTCTACCAGCACGCCATGCCACGACTCCAATGGCTTGCCAGCTTCCTCCGCCGCAACGTCCTGCCTCCCGATCCAGGCAGTCCTGCCGATTTTGACCCAACCTCAACCCACGCATCCATCTGCAATCCTGGAACAGCTTCCGGGATCGCTTCCGGGATCGCTTCCGGGGTCACTTCCGGGGTCACTTCCGGGGTCACTTCCGGGGGGGACGTTGCACATGCCGCGCCAACTGGTAGAGTGAGACGGAATGAGCCATGTCCGTGCGGCTCAGGACTCAAATTCAAAAATTGTCACGGACAAACCTTCCGTCAGGATCATTCCGGACGGTAATCTCAATCTGATACGCAAGATGAGCAAACAACCGACCTTGCAACCGCGTACCCCCTGGGAAGATCGCTGGACTCAGCCGACCGATGAAGCCCTCCTCGGCCTGCTCAACGCCCAGCATCGCCGCATCGTCGAAACCATCTTC
>JADLAP010000265.1 GCA_020848195.1 Phycisphaeraceae bacterium | reverse complement strand
TGCTGACAGCGCCCGATGGCGCGGACATCAACCTGCACGGCGGCCCGTGGGTGGTGCGGTCGGTGCTGGACCTGTGCGCCGCCGCCGGCTTTACGATTGAGGCGCGTGCGGATTTATCCGACGGCGGCGATTCGCTGGAGCGCCAGATGCTTGCCGCCATTCCGTCGGCGCGGACCGAGCTGGCGCTGCGGGCGCTGCTGGCGCAACCGGATGCCTGGGCGGCGCTGCGCGATGAAGTGCTGCGCGATGACGTGGTACGGTGGGACGATGACCGGCGCCGGGCGCGCCTGGGCGCCATTCTGGCGGATCGGGCGCTGGAAAATCTGCTGCGCCTGCCGCAGGTGGCGATCGTCGGTCCGCCCAATGTCGGCAAGTCCACGCTGGCCAACCAATTAGTCGCCGCCGAGCGCTCCATCACCGCCGACCTGCCGGGCACCACCCGCGACTGGGTGGGAGAGGTGGCCGATATCGACGGACTGGCGGTGCTGCTGGTGGACACCCCCGGCCTGCGCTGCACCGACGATGCCGTCGAGCGCCAGGCCATCGCCCACAGCGCCGTGAAGATCGGCGGTTCGGATCTGCTGCTGCTGGTGCTGGACGGCACCCGTCCACTGGCCGGCGAACAGCAGGCGTTGCTGGACCGCTTTCCCGGCGCGGCGCGACTGGTCAACAAGATGGACGTCGGGCGGGCGCTGGATCCATCCGTCTTGCGGGCGCTGCCGATCGCGGCGCGATTGGGGGCGGGGCTGGACGCGGTGCGGCGGATGATCCTGCGCCACTTCGGCTGTTGGGAGATCGACCCGACACTTCCGCGCTGTTGGACCGATCGGCAACGGGCGCTGGTGCAAAGCGCGCTGGACGATCCGACTCACCTGTCGCGGCTCTGGTCGCGCTGACGGCGGCCGCGGCTCCGGTCGGCTTTCAGTTCACCACCGGCAGCGAGCGTCCCTTTTCCTTCTGGATCTTTTCCCACCCGCTGCCCAACTCGCCGATCGGATCGGGCGGAACGACATCGACGACTTTTTCGCCGAGCTTGGCCTCGCCGCGCTGGACGCGCTGCTGGAAGTTGCGGCACTCGGCCAGCAGGCGGTCCATGATCTGTTCCTCGGGGACGTTGGCGACTTTCTCGCCCTGCACGTAGATGATGCCGCGCCGGTCGCCGGCGAAGATGGCGATGTCGGCGCCCTCGCATTCGCCCGGCCCGTTGACCACGCACCCCATGACCGCGACCTTGATCGGCAGGGTGATCTCCTCGGCCAGTTTTTTGCGGACATCCTGCACGAGCTTGAAGAGATCCACCTGGATGCGCCCGCAGGTGGGGCAGGCGATCAACTCGGCGCCGATGCGCGGGCGCAGCCCCAGGACGTAGAGCATCTCCAACCCATCCTGCACTTCGTAGATCGGATCGCTGGCGTAGCTGATGCGCACTGTGTCGCCGATGCCCGAACAGAGCAGGTGCCCCAGTGGGACGACCGAACGGATGGTGCCGGTCTCCTTCGGTCCGGCGTGGGTGACGCCCAGGTGCAGCGGGTAGTCGAAGCGCCTGGAGATTTCCTTGTAGGCGTCGATCACCAGCGTCGGGTCGATCGATTTGGCGCTGATGACGATGTCGTGGAAGTCCTGTTCGTGAAAGATCTCCAGGTATTCCTCGAGCTTGGTGACCATGATCGCCAGCAGGTGCCCGTGCTTGTTGTCGGAGAAGACGCCGCCCAGCTCCTTCAGACGGCGCTGCTTGTCGCGGCGTTCGACGATGGAGCCTTCGTTGACGCCGATGCGGATGGGGAGCCTGCGGGCCTTGCACGCCTGGATGACGTCGATGACCTGGGCCTTGTCGGAGATATTGCCGGGGTTCAGGCGGATTTTGTGGATGCCGGCGTCGATCGCCTCCAGGGCGCGCTGGAAGTGAAAGTGAACGTCGGCGATGATCGGTACGGTGACCTGGGGGATGATCTCCTGGAGGGCGGCGGTATCTTTTTTCTCCGGGACGGCGACGCGGACCATGTGGGCGCCGGCGGCCGCCAGCTTGTGGATTTCGGCGACGCACTTGTCGATTTCCCAGGTGTAACCGGCGGTCATGGTCTGGATGGAGACCGGGGCGTCGCCGCCGATGGGGACGATGCCGTGTTTTTCGTCGCCGACAAAGACCTTGCGTGTGGGGCGTCGTGGGATCATGTCTGTGGGGCACTCCGGTAACAGCGGCGCAAACCCCGTTGGGTTGCGGGTGATTTCCGGCAATACTAAGGATGGGGCGAGGGTGAATCAAATCGCGGAGGGGGATGTATGTGCCACGTGGCACATTTTAACAATATCTTGCTCGGGGCGACAGAGCGGTTGACAATCTCCTAGTCTCCTATAGAGTAATAGGAATTGCGATGAGTGCGGTGATGAAACAGGTCGAGGCGTCGGGTCGGTCGGTCCTGGACCTGATCGGGGCTACGCCATTGCTGGGATTTCGCCGGGTGGCGGCGGACGTGGCGCCGGTGCGGGTGCTGGCCAAGGCAGAGTGGTACAACCCCGGCGGAAGCGTCAAGGACCGGGCGGCGCTGGCGATGATTCTCGATGGGGAGCGCCGGGGGTTGTTGACCCGGGACAAGATTATCGTCGATGCCACCAGCGGCAATACGGGGATCGCGTATGCGATGATCGCGGCCGAGCGCGGGTACCGGGTGCGGTTGGCGATACCGGCCAACGCGAGCAAGGAGCGCAAGAACACGCTGCTGGCGTACGGGGCGGAGCTGATTTTGACGGATCCGACGGGGTCGACCGATGAGGCGCAGCGGGTGGTGCGGCACATGGTGGAGGCCGATCCGGGGCGGTATTTCTATCCGGACCAGTACAACAACCCGGCCAACTGGCAGGCGCATTACCAGACGACGGGCCTGGAGATCTGGGAGCAGACGCAGGGTCGGGTGACGCATTTTGTGACCGGGCTGGGGACGACCGGGACGTTCGTCGGGGTGACGCGGCGGTTGAAGGAATTGAACCCGGCGGTCGTCTGCATCGGGATGCAGCCGGACGGTCCGCTGCACGGGTTGGAGGGGCTTAAGCATCTGCCGACGGCGCTGGTGCCGGGGATTTACGATCCGGCGCTGCCCGATGGGATGGTCCATGTGGAGACCGAGGATGCGCACAAGATGGCGGTGCGGCTGGGGCGGGAGGAGGGGCTGCTGGTGGGGGTCTCCAGTGCGGCGAACCTGGTGGCGGCGCTGGCGGTGGCCGGCACGTTGAGCCAAGGGGTGGTGGTGACTATGTTTTGCGATTCGGCGTCCAAGTATCTGTCGGAATCGT
>JADLAP010000394.1 GCA_020848195.1 Phycisphaeraceae bacterium | reverse complement strand
CAGGAATTCCATGAAGTGGTGGGCCGTCGGCGCAAGCAGAGGGACTCCGTTGCCGCCCTCACTCACATCCAGGACCCGATCGAGGAGAGGCCTTACTGACGCGTAGAACCGAGCCCTATCCGCATGCGACACTTTCTCGTCGTTCTTTTGCGTCTCGCCGAGACCCGCCGAGAAGTAGACCCGAGCGACGACTTCGTCGATGATCGTATACAGTGCCTTCCCTCTCGTCTGCATTTCCTCGGCGACCTCGGTCGCTGGCAAGCGCAGCAAACTCGCGAGCTCGCCGGCGGCGGCATCCACAGCCCGTATGACCCATTCCACGGCGCCTGCCGCCGTAGCACGGGAATCGTCTGATGCAAAGGCATCAGGGGTGATCATGGATTGCGCTTCTGCGCGTGCGCTACTCAGTGCGTCGGCATACAGGCCGGGCTGCGACAGATACAGATCGGTGACGCCGATCGCCCATGCGTTTCTCTTTTCGAGGGCAAGCCACACGGCAAGCATGGCGAAGCGGTCGCGTAGGTGTCCGTCCTCTGTCTGCGGACCTTCGGCAATTGTCCTCAGCCGGGACAGAATGGAGCATGCTTCTTGTTCATGCCCGTCTGCGAGCCACCGAAGAGTGTGACAGAGGGACTCCAGCACGTGGCGGTTCCGTTCCCGTACAGAGATGGACGTCGCTATTTCGCAGCAGTCAGTGGCGTAATGTCTGACCAGTCGGAATAGATGATCCGCCAGGAAACATCTAACGCTCGGCACAGGATCAGCGGCCAAAGACCTGACGGCCTCGATCAACTCCCTGTCGTCTGGCTTCCAGACCGCAAGCCACGGAATGCCCTCCGAGGCGTAATTCCTCGGCCCCATTGACCACGACATGCGCGAGTCGTCGCTATCGCGCTGCTCGTCCGGTACTGGCGATTCGTGGGCGGCACACTGCAGAAGCACGCTCCTGCAGATGCCGAACTCGCGGCTCGTGGAATCTTCGAGGCCGCGTGCGAGCGTGCGGGCACACTCTGCGACCGCATCCCAGAGCCTGTATTGAGTCCTCTTGTCAGTGCCCCCGAGATTGGACAAGGCGCGCCAT
>JADLAP010000264.1 GCA_020848195.1 Phycisphaeraceae bacterium | reverse complement strand
CTGACCAAGCAGATCGACGCGTCCGACAAGATGGACGCCAAGGTCAAGGCGTTCTCCAAGGCGGAACTGCTGCCCCTTTGCACGAACCCGGTTTTCGTCAAGGCGGTGAAGGAGCAGAACGCGAAGAAGGCGACGCTGGACGAGATCAAGAAGATCGACGACCAGTGGCAGAAGGCAGAAGAGGAACTGCCGATCCAGAAGGAAAAAATGTCCAACGTCTGCGCGGAGGAGATCAAGAAGGTCGCCGGCAAGCTGTCCGCGATCAGCGAAACGTTCGTGATGGACAACCAGGGCGCCAACGTGGGCCAGAACGCGCTGACCAGCGACTACTGGCAGGGTGACGAGCCGAAGTGGCAGAAGTCGTTCAACGAAGGCAAGGGTGGCCTGGACGTGGGCAAGCCGACGCTGGACAAGTCGACCGACATCGTGGACCAGAAAGTGTCGCTGCCGATCGTGGACGAAGAGGGCAAGGTGATCGGCGCGATCTGCGTCGGCGTCAAGACCGGATCGCTGTAAATCTCTGGTCCGTCGTTTCGGGAACCGGGGGCTCTTGTCCACCTGTCACAGGAGTCAAGACGTGCAGATTCGCACCAAGATCAAGTTGATGGCCGGCACTTCCGTGCTGGGCGCGGGCCTGCTGGCCGCCATGGGCTGGGCCGCGATCCGTCATCTGTCGATTTCCACGGATCAGATGGTGCATGACACCTTCGTGCCGCTGGTCGAACGGGACGTGACGAACCTGAACCATCGCCAGCAGAGCATCATCCACATGCTCAACGCGGACCGGGACGCGCACGAAGCGGTGCTGGCGCAGAAGATGGCCCTGGTGGCGTCCACGGAGGAGGAAACCGCGGCGGCGGACAAGGCCAACGAGGAGAACCTCGACCATGTCGTAACGCGGATGTCGCAGGCCATGGCGGGATGCGACGACAAGCTCAAGGCCATGGACGGTGAATTACAGGAATCGCTGAAGCTGTGGATGGAGAAGTCGAGGAAGATCATCGAGTTGAGCCGGAACCCGGACAAGCTGAAATTCGCCCGGAAAATGAGTACCGGGTCGGCCCATGAAGCGTTTGAAGCCATGCGGTCGGTCATCAACCGGATGACGGAGCATCAGCAGAAGGCGATCGTCGAAGCACTGGCCGCCATGGAGGGCAAGCGCCAGGAGGCGGTGACGGCGACGGACCTGACCAGCGAGAAGGCGGGCGAACTTGGGTATGCCTTCGCCGCCACCGGAGCAGTCATCGCAGCCCTCATCATGGTCATCGGATTCCTCGTGGCCCGCGCGGTGACCAAGCCGGTCCGCATCATGCTGGCTCGCATTCACGACATCGCCCAGGGCGACGGCGACCTGACGCAGCGGATCAATCTGCGCAGCCGGGACGAAATGGGCGAGTTGGGCCGGGGATTCGACACATTCATCCAGAAGTTGCACGACATCATCGCGGAAGTCGGCCGGTCGGCGCAGGACGTGGCGGCGGCGGCGACGGAGATCGCCGCCAGTTCCGAACACATGGCCAGCGGCATGTCGGAGCAGACCGGGCAGATCACGCAGATATCCAGTGCCGTGGAGGAAATGTCCTCGTCGGTGCTGGAAGTGGCGCGCAAGAGCGCTGACGCGGTAACCCACGCCAAGCAGAGCGGCGAAGCGGCGCGTCAGGGCGGGGAGGTGGTCAACCACACCGTCGCCGGCATGGAGGCGATCAGCAGGACCGTGGCCGCCGGCGCCCAGAGCGTCAAGGAACTGGGCAAGCGAAGCGAGGAGATCGGCCGGATCATCGGCGTCATCAACGACATCGCGGAGCAGACGAACCTGCTGGCGCTCAACGCCGCGATCGAGGCGGCGCGGGCGGGCGAGCATGGCCGGGGCTTCGCCGTCGTCGCCGACGAAGTGCGCAAACTCGCCGACCGCACGACCAAGTCCACCGGCGAAATCCGTCAGACCATTACCGCCATCCAGTCCGAAACGCAGCAGGCCATCGAACGGATGACCACCGGCACGAAGGAAGTCAGCGCCGGGGTCAACATGGCGGGCGAGGCGGGCGTGAGCCTCAAGGCGATCGTAGCCAGTTCCGCGAATGTGACGCAGATGATCCAGTCCATCGCCGCCGCAGCCGACGAGCAGTCCGCGGCCGCCAACGAGATCAGCCGGATCATCCAGTCCGTCAGCACCGTCACCCGCCAGACCAGCGAAGGCGCGTTGCAGGCTTCCGAAGCGGCGTCGCACCTGTCCGCCCGATCGGAACAGTTGCGCCAACTGGTGGGACAGTTCAAGCTGGAAACACCGGCCTGCGCCCACTGACCGCCGTCGGCCCCCCGGACGCGCGGGCAGTCTGCCCGCGGCTGGAAAAGGCGATTGCCCGCGGCACCGCGGCTCAAACAAGGCATATCATTGGTCATTCGGATTTGGACCTTCGGTCATTGGCTGTGCAGCCGCCGGTCATTTCCTCAGCCCTCGACTTCGCGTACACTTTGTCATCTATGCGTGACCGAATGAACCATGTCGGGTGGGTCGCCACCGCGGCCCTGCTGGTTTTCACTTCCCTGGCTCATGGCGCCGGCGATCCCGATCGCAACGCCACGACGTCCACCGCCACCTATCTGCTGCGCAGCAGTCTTCAGGTCTACCCGGACGGTCGGCAGATCCGACTGCTCCGCGCGCTGCGCCAGTTGCATGATCCGGACCTGACGCCGCTGTTCAGCGAACTGGTGCAGTCGCGCCACCCGGCGATGAAAATCCACGGCATGTTGGGACTGGCGGAAATCGACCCGTCCAACCGGCTGGACCTCGTCCGCGTCGCCGCCATCAATGAGCCGGCCATCCAGGCTCAGATTCTCAGCACCGCCCTCGAATACAAGCTCTTCGACAAGAAGCAGGCCGCGGAAGTCGTCGACTGGCCCGGCGTGGAAGGCTCCGTCAAACTCATGGCCTGCGGCCCGCTGGTCGAGGATGGCTCGCTCAAACGGACCGACTTCCTCGAAGAAGCCATCAAAAGCGACAACCTCGCGCGCAAATCCCTCGCCCAGGTCTACATGGTGCAGCTCGGCCACGAACAGGTTCTCAAGGATCTGGAGACGCTCAGCCAGTCCACGGATTCCCATCGCGACGACATTCAGGAAATCCTCCTGCTGACCGTGGTGCGCTACAACCTGAAAAAGCTCTCCGGCTGGGCGCAGCAGGTGGCGGAATCGCCTGACGTGAGCATGCGTCTTCGCCTGCTGGCGGTGAAGGTGGGCCTGCGGTTCGGCAATCCCAAAGCGATGGCGATGTGGCAGAAGATGTACGCGGCCTCGACCGACCTGGCCGCCAAGACGAGGCTGGCGCTGCTGGCGCTGCGCGAAGCCCGTTTCGCCGGCCCCGGTCTGGCTGAGCCGCTGATGAAGGAAGAGGTTCCGCTGCTCCATCGCATCGGCGTCGCCTGCCAGGCCCTGACCACCCAGCAGAACATCGCCGAATCCGTGGTGGCCCTGGTCGATCTCAATCCGCCCCATGCCGTGGTCAACAGTTGGGTGCTGCACTACGCGGAAGACGAGGCGACGGACGACGACGCCAGGGCCATCCTGCTTGCCCTCGTGCTGGCGTACAAGGATGAACGGCGCGAGAACCCCGCGCAGCTCCTCGACGACGCCACCTCGGCGGTGCAGATTCTCTCCGACCGTTTTCCGGACGACGCCAGGAAGCTGCTCCAGCCGATCCTCTCGGATGACGCCGCATCCGACAACCTCGTGACGGGCATTCTCCTGGGCCTGATCCGCAGCACCAGCGCCAAGGCCCACGATGTCATCCTCGGCCTTAAGCCGCCGGAACAGAACACCGCACGCCAACTGGCCCTGCTGCTCAAAGCCAAACACAACCACCCGCTGACCCGCAATGAACTGGACGACCTGGCCCTGCTCGTCCGCGGCGGCGGCGTGCAGGACGATTCCATCCGCATCCAGGCCGCCTGGACCTACCTCAAACTCACCCACCAGACCGACACCGCCCTGGCCCAGGCCTTGGCGCAGTGATTTTTATTTAGCCGCAGATGAACGCAGATAAACGCAGATGAATACTCAATACAAAACAGGAAAATACAGATTCATGCCTTTGAATTCTGAATCATTTCTCTTGTCTTTGCCTTATCTGCGTTCATCTGCGTTCATCTGTGGCTAAATTCATCAACCCGGCATCCACCATGACCCACATTCCCCTCAGTCATCCCGACATCACGGAGTCCGAGATACAGGCGGTCGTCGACGTGCTGCGCAGCGGTCGGCTGAGCATTGGTCCGAGACAGAGCCGCTTTGAGGAACTGGTGGCGGATCGCGCCCAGCGGCGCTACGGCGTCGCCGTCAGCTCCGGCACCGCCGGCCTGCACATGGTCCTTCAGGCGCTGGGCATCGGTCCCGGCGATGAAGTCATCACCACCCCCTTCTCCTTCATCGCCACCGCCAACTGCATTCTCTACGTCGGAGCCAAACCCGTTTTCGTGGACATCGACCCCCGCAGCCTGAACATGGACCCGGCGAAGGTCGAGGCCGCCATCACGCGCAAGACCAAAGCCATCATCGCGGTGGAAGTCTTCGGCGATCCGACGCACATGGACAAGCTGGTCCAGATCGCCGGCGCCCATGAAATTCCGCTGGTGGAAGACTGCTGTGAAGGTCTCGGCGGAACGTACAAGGGCAGGCCCATCGGCTCCTTCGGCCGGGTCGGCGTCTTCGGGTTCTATCCCAATAAGCAGATCACCACGGGCGAAGGCGGCATGATCGTCACCGACGACGACCAACTCGCCAACGCCTGCCGCAGCCTGCGCAACCAAGGCCGGCCCAGCGGCGATCCGTACGACCCCAACTCCACCATCAACACCAACACGGCCGGCGCGTGGCTGTATCATGAACGGCTGGGCTACAACTACCGATTGTCCGAAATCGCCGCCGCGCTGGGCATCGCGCAGATGGAACGGCTCTCCGCCATGCTCGACGCCCGTCGCCACGTGGCGGCCATGTACATGAATCGGCTGATGGACTGGGAAGACCTCATCCTGCCCAACATCCACGAAGACGAGCAACGAAGCTGGTTTGTCTTCGTGATCCGACTCTCCGACATCTACGGCCAGACCGAGCGCGACCGCATCATCACCGGCATGCGTCGCCACGAAGTCGGCTGTTCCAACTATTTCCCCTGCATCCACCTTCAGCCGTTCTACCGCGCGCAGTTCGGCTACGACAAAGGCGATTTCCCCGTCGCCGAGTCGGTCAGCCAGCGCACGCTGGCGCTGCCGTTCTTCAATCGGATGGATGAAACCCGCGTGGAACTGACGGTTCACACGCTCAAGGTGATGGTGCAGCGCGAGCAACTGCTCAAGAAGCCCGCCCCCGGAAGTTCCGCCGGTCAGCATTCCGACACGCCCCCCGCGTCCAGGTAACGCCGCGGATTGCCGCATCCGCGGATTCGTTCACACCGCCTGCCGCTCTTCGCCGACGTTGATGTCGATGTCGTCCGCTTCCTCGACTTCTCCGACGAGAATCGGTTCAATCTCCGGCGATTCCGTGGAATCCGCGGCAACGGACGACTTTTCCTGCCCGGGACGCTGATACTTGCGGCGCTGGCCTCGTTTGCGTTTGCCTTCGGTCTTGAGGCCGGTCAGCGGCCGGTCGCTCGTCAGCCGTTCGTGGAGCTTCTGGAGGGCTTCGATTTCAAGCTGGCGCACGCGTTCGCGGGTCAGGCCCACGTGCTTGCCGATTTCCTTGAGGGTCAGCGGCTCCTCGCCGTCGAGGCCGTAGCGCAGGCGAAGGATCGTCGCCTCGCGGTGGTCGATGGACTGCATGAGCTTGCGGATGGTGCTCATGTCGTCGCTCTGGAAGACCTGCTCGTCCGGGGGCAGGGTTTTTTCGTCGTGAATCATTTCCGCCAAGGGCAGACTTTCCTCATCGTGGGAATCGGTCTGCGCGGGCCGCTGAAACGCGCGAAGCGCCTTGCGGACCATGCGTGCCTTGCGCGGGGGCAGTTCCAGCGATTCCGCCAGTTCATGGTTGGTCGCAGGCCGGCCGAACTGTTCTTCCAGCTCCCGGCTGCGCCGCTTCCACTTGGCGATCAGCTCCACCATGTACGCGGGAATATGCACCGGCTGCACCGCGTTGATCAGCGCCCGCTTGATGGATTGCTTGATCCACCATGAGGCATACGTGCTGAACCGCGCGCCCTGGTCCGGATCGAACGCTTCCACGGCCCGCATCAGGCCCAGATTGCCTTCCTCGATCAGGTCCGTCAGCGGCAGGCCACGGTTGGAAAATCGCTTGGCGATGTTCACCACCAGTCGCAGATTGGACCGGATCATCCGCTCGCGGGCGAGGGGACAGTTTTCGTGAATGATCTTCCAGCACAGCTCACGCTCCTGCTCGGCGGTGAGCAGTGCGGATGCGTCGATCTGACGCAGGTAGATTTCCAGGCTGCCTTTGACGGTGTGGGATGGCATGGGCCGACGTCTCGGGAGCCGGGCCTGGCGGGGTCGCACATACGACAAGCCAGGTCCTCTACGCCAATAGTCGGACCAACATGAGGGGGTCTTGAGACGCGATAACCGTATCCGGGCAAGGAGATGCGCCGTCTGGCGCGATGGTAACGCGCGGGCCGTTTATTTAGCGGCAAATACAGGACTAAACACGTGGCATATCCCCGGAAAAATAGGACGAACATCGACCGTTACGGCGTGGGTAGCCTGCGTCGAAAGGCCCGCGGACTGACGCCCATGATCTGTTTGAACCTTCGGGAGAAGTGGAATTCGTCGCAGTAGCCCAGTTCCGCCGCCACCTGTTTGTCCGTCAGCCCCCCCTGCTGCATCAGCGTCGCCGCACGCTGGACCAGCCGCGTGGCGCGGTAGCGGCCTGGCGACAATCCCGCCCACCGTGTGAACCGTTTGCGGAACACCTCCCGACCGATGCCCAGCGTGGTGGACAGTTCGTCCCAGTCCACCTCGTGCGGCAGTGAGGATTCGATCAACGCAATGGCGCGGCGAACCCAGGCCGCCTGGTCGTCGTAGCCGGCCTGTGTCGAGACGCACGCCAGCGCATCCGCCAGCCACAGTTGCAGCCGGCCGACTTCCCGCAGCATCGTCGCCACATCCGCCCGGCCGTGGTGCTCCGACGCACCCAGCACCGCCTCCAACCTGGCTAACCACTGATGCACCGGCTCCAGATGCCACACCGGCCTCGCGGTGTCCAGCAATCCCTGCTTCCGCCACAGGTCGAACCCAGGCCCTTCAAACACCACGTAATACTCGTGCCAGACTTTGCCGGCTTCCGGGCCGTATCGGTGCGGCAATTCCGGAAACACCAGAATCAGATCGCCCGGCTCGATGGACTGTGTCAATCCGTTGCCGTCCTCGTAATATCCCCCACCGTCGATCAGATAGACCACCGCATACCGGCCAAAGACGCGCAGCTTGTCCCATCGACCACTGGTGACGGTCTGCCGGCCCCACATCGACACCTCGCCCAGCGGCGTGGTCATGTCCCGCGGTCGGGCGATGCCGAACGTCGCGATTGGAATGGTTTTCTTCATCATCCCATTTTACACAAGTTTTCGTCCGCTTTCGCCATCGTTTTCGCATTACAGGCTGGGAATGATTCAATCAACACCTTTTCATGGAGACCAGCACGTGCAAGTCAAAATCGCCGCGGACGTGTATGAGTATCCCAGCGCCGAACTCGGAGAACTGCGCGACTGCAACGGCATCCTCGATGACGTGGACGCCCTGCATCAGCGCATGGACGAGGACGGCTACCTGCTGATCCGCCAATTGCACGACCGTGAAACTGTTCTGGACGCCGGCATGGTGCTGCTGGGCAACCTCGCCAGCCAGAACGGCATGATGCCCGGCACGCCGGTGAGCGAAGCCCACATCAATCCCGAAGCGAAGGTCACCGGCTTCGCAGGCGGGCGCAAAGGGCTGTCGCATCATCCGAACATGCTGGCCATGCTCGAAGGCAAGCCGATTTTCACGTTCTTTCAGCGGTATTTCGGCGAGCCGGCCCT
>JADLAP010000263.1 GCA_020848195.1 Phycisphaeraceae bacterium | reverse complement strand
TGGTGGCGCGGTCATTCAGCCACAGTGTCCAGGTGATCGAGCGATATTACGAAGTTTATTACCACGTCAAGGATAAGAAAAAGGCGGCGGAGATTTCCCTGAGCGTGATGATGGCGCCGGGAACGCTAGGGATCGTGACGGACGCGGCCGGCTTGTTTCTCATTGCCGTGGCGCCAATTCCGACCATGGAGCGGTTCGCGATCTTCTGTGGATTCTGGGCGCTGACGCTGGTTCCCGCAAACGTGTTTCTTGCGCCTATCCTGATCTCTCTTCTGCCGGAGCCCAGGAACACGGAAAAGCTGATCGGGCTCTCCGAAGGCGAAGGTTTCAACATCCACAGCAATATCAAGCATGGCCTGCAGCATCTGTCCAAGGTGAGCTTTGGGCGGCCCGCGCGAATCACAACCGTCGTAGCCATAGTGCTGGTGGGTTTCAGCGTCTACAAGATGCTGCAGATCAAGGTCGGCAACCCGGTCGAGGGCAGCAACCTGCTGTACGAGGACTCCGATTACAACGTTGCGGTCAGCAAGATCAACAGTCATTTCCCCGGGCTGAACACATTGGAAATCGTCTTCGAGGCGAAGGAGCAGGAGCAGGACCGCTTGCTCAAGCAAGCGCCCACCATCTTTACCATGGCGGCGTTGCAGCGAGCGGTCGAGCAGTCACCGAGTCCCCCGGAGGCGACCTTGTCCTTTGCGGACTACCTGCCCGAGGCCAACCGGCTATTCAGTGGCGGGAATCCCAAATGGGCGCCGCTTGACCCCGATCAGCGGGCTGTCGAAGCAGCCGCCGGCGCGGTGCTGTTTGGCAGCAGCCCGAAAGCGTTTTCCCATGTCTCGGATTTCGTTCAGCAAAACGGCACGGTATCGCTCTGGTACAAGGACAACAGGCAGGAAACCGTGGACATGGCTCTCGCCCAGGTGCGCGCGGCACTCGATAAGATCGGTCTGGATCACGAAAAATTCCTGATTCGCCTGGCGACCGGAACCATCGCGCTGCAGCAGTCGATCAACGACACGGTTGATTACTACCAATACGTCATCCTCGCGTTATTGAATGTGGTGATTCTGATCACCGCGGCCTACGCCTATAAATCTCTGGTGGCCGGATTGGTACTGCTGCTACCGGTGAATATCTCCAATGCATTCCTGGCAACGGTGATGGTGTACATGGGCATTGGGCTCGACGTAAATACGTTGCCGATTGCTGCCATTGGCATTGGCGTGGGCATTGACTACGGCATCTATTTGTTGAGTCGCATCTGCGAGGAGTACCAAGGTCACAAGGATTATGGCGCGGCCATTTATGCTGCAGTGGCGACGACCGGCAAGGCGATCTTTTTCACCGCGACGATCGTGTTGCTAGCCATCCTTCCCTGGTATTTCCTGTCACAGCTGAAATTCCTCGCCGACATGGGCTTGCTGCTGGTCATGGTGATGCTGATCAACATGGTGGTGGCTTTGGTGTTGGTGCCACTGCTGATCTGGCTGTTCAAACCCAAATTCGTTGCGTCCGACAAATTGTTGGTAGGTGAAGGGGTGAACCTAAGCGACTATGTATCGGGCGACGAAGTCTACAAGTGAGTAGTGGCTCGATACTCCGAAATTAGAATCGAGGGGGCGTTCAGAATGCACATGTCAAAAAGCGATGTTTGTCGCTGCTGCGGGCTTGGGGCGGCGTATGACAGTCGGGTGGATTGCGGTGAGCAAGCTGTCGCCGTTGAAACGATTTGCAGGCAGGGACGTTGATCATGAAGCAAACGCTAAAGGGCGCTGTAGTCGCGTTGGGGGCGGTTGCTGGGTTGACAGCCGGAACGGCCGCCGCTGCGGATGAGGCCGGAACCTTTTCGGTACGCCATCAAGGGATAGCTCACGACGCGTTGTACGATATCTGCTTCAACGATTCACTGGGTTTCGCGGTGGGCGTCGCTGGCACTGTGCTGTTCACCGAGGACCAGGGCGTCAGTTGGCGATCCTTGGCGTCCCCGGGGGCCGAAGCGATCCTTGGGCTCGACTGCGCCTCGGCAAATATTCTTGCGGTGGGTCAGGGTGGCGTCATCTTGCGGCGCGACGGCGAAAACTGGAACAAGGTCGAATCTGGCACCGACGCCAGGCTGCTGGATGTCAGCGCCAACGAGACCGGGCTCGCGGTTGCCGTTGGCGGGTTTGGCACCGTTCTGAAATCCGAGGACGGCGGACGCTCCTGGGAGCCCCTGTCGTTCGATTGGGAAGCGTTGCTCAACGATTTCGTCGAGCCGCATATCTATGATGTTCATGTGTCGGCAGAAGGAGAGGTCACGGTCGTTGGCGAATTCGGCCTGGTGCTGCATTCGGTGGATGGCGGCGAAACATGGAATATGACCCATCGCGGTGAGGCCTCGCTGTTCGCGCTGGAAATCGACGGCAATGTGGGTTACGCGGTCGGTCAGCACGGCGCGATATTACGAACCGAAGATGGTGCTCAGACCTGGCGGGATCTTGCCAGTGGAACCGACGCCAACCTGCTCGACGTCTTGACCGATCGCGATGGCGTGGTCCATGTCACCGGGATTCGCACGCTGCTGGAGAGTGCCGATGGCGGGAATACCTGGGAATCCCGGCGGCCGGGAGACATCAGTTCGCGTTGGTACCAATCGTTAGGCATGTCCAAAGCCGGAGTGTTCATGGTCGGCCATTCGGGCAGGATCGTTCAGATCAAGTGAACGGTTCGTTCGTTGGCCGTGAAGTGTTGCATTGTGCTCAGGGGGTAACGGCAGGCCCCAAGGTAGTTCCAGGTAAGTAAAAAACTCGATTTCGGTGGCCGGCCAGGCAGCTTGCCAACGGCAGGGGTCGAGGAACAGCGGCTCTGATTATCAAACCAGCAGTAAGGGGATTCAGGCGATGCATATCAAGAAGTACGATTTTGACTACAGCCGTCGGTTTTTTCTGGAGAAGACGGCGAAGGGGTTGATGGGGGCTGGGGTGCTGACGTCGCTGTGGCCGCTGATCGGCAACACGGGGGAGATTGGCAAGGCGTATCCGGAGGAGCTGCAATCGCTGGAGGCCTATACCAAGGGCAAGGTGAAGGAGGGGGACTTCATCACCGCGGACAACGTGGATCAGGTCAAGGATCTGCTTGATCCAGTGATGTATCTGCATGTCAAACAGCTCGGTCGGCGGTTGAAGGTGGTGCCGCAGACGCGGGACATCACCAAACTGCACCCCCATGCGTTTCTGGAAGCCACGCTGCGCAACCAGGGCAAGGCGGCGCTGGACGGCAACGGCAACGTGGTGAACAAGGCCGACGGCAAGCCCTGGATCGGTGGCGTGCCGTTTGTGGACCCGCAAAGCGGATTGGAGGCGATTGCCAATTTGACGCTGACCGGCAGTCACTACGATCAATTTATTTATGCGGTGAGAGATTGGGACCTGTCGCCGGAAGGCAAGGTCGATTACCAGTACGAGCTGGGGGTCTGCGAAAAGAATGCCGTCAGCCTGGTTTCCAATCCGGATGGTCCATACTGGGCCGGTCACGAGGACAAGCTGAAATACAGCGCGGTCTGGTTCGTGGGCCCCAACGATGTCAAGGGCACGTCGTTTTTGAACACCTGGAAGTACGACCAGCGGGAATTTCCCGACCTGTTCGGCTATCTGCCCGCATTCAAGCGGGTGCGCCGCTTTCCGAGCAATCAGCGCTTCGAGCCGCTGGTCCCTGGCATCACTGTATTCTTGTCGGATTTCTGGGCTGCGGGCGATCCCATGCTGACCTGGGGCAACCACAAGATCGTCGGCCGGCAGCCGCTGTTGGGAATCCAGTCCGATGCCTGGTGGGGCGACCGGGACAACTGGGAGCCGCCGGTCCACGGAGGCCCGCAGGGCACGACCTTCTGGGATACCAGTGTGGAGCTGTGTCCGGAAGTGCTGGTGGTCGAGGCTGAGCCGACCGGATATCCGCGCGCGCCGGTGGGCAAGAAGCGGGTCTATCTCGATGTGCGCAACATGATCTATGTGGCGTATGTGACCTTCGATCGCAAGGGCGACTTGTGGAAATCGTTCGAGGCGGGCTGGTCGCAGCGGGTCAAGGGCGACCTGGTGGACAAGGATCAGACGGGTCATCCGGTGTGGGGCCCGACCCAGGTGCACAGCTATGACGTGCAGTCGGGGCGGATGAGCCGGCTGTACCTGGCGCATCACCTGGGCAATGGACTGAAAGCGGAGTACGACGGACCGGCGGACGCCTACGACAAGTACCTCACCGTCCAGGCCATTCGCAGGCTGGGCACCTGAAGTAACAGGGGAAATCCCGGTGCAAGGATGGATGTTCGGTGCATTGCCGATAAAGCAGTAAACATAAGCAGCAAACACGAGCAGTAAGAGGTGTGTTATGAAGCATCCCGATAGAAGCAGGAGGGGCGTTGCGGCCGTTGTCTTGGGCTTGACCGCAACGGGAAGTGTTCAGGCGTTTGATCTGGCGGTATCGGGTTTCATCCGCCAGGAGGCGGCCTATCGGATCAGTGGGGATCCGAACCCTTTTTTGCGGGGCAGCGCCTACGCGGTGGGCCCGCAGACCAACACGGTGCGGGGCAACCCGATCGCGGAGGCGACCTACGCCGCGTTCACTGGCCAGGATGTCACCAATCCGGCGA
>JADLAP010000393.1 GCA_020848195.1 Phycisphaeraceae bacterium | reverse complement strand
TCGTAGGTGTCATCGCCGCCCAGATCCACTACCGCACAGACGTCGGGCAGGTCGTCCAGCGAGTACCGGTTGGGACCGGTGCCACCCACGATGATCAGGCCGGCCGGCGTCACCTGCCGCGCGGCGATGTCGCCGCTGATGCCCGCGATCGGGGGGGCGGCGGGGGCCGGCTGCGTGGCCAGTGTTGCCAGGAACGCCGGCTCCGTCAGTTCCGCGGCCGCCAGTGCGGCGCGGAGCATGGCCGGCCGGTCGAGCCGTTCAAGCAGGTCACAAACGCGGCGGCCCTGCTTGGCATCGGCGAACCGATGTGCCGACGGTGTCTCTGCCGTCGACTGCGCGTACAGGCTGTTGCGCAGTTCGGCCTGCTCGTCGGTGCTCAGCGGCGCCAGCGTCCGCTGCCACTCGGCGTGTAGCGCGGCCACGGTCCGGCCGAGGGCGTCTATGCCCGCGAGAGCCCCGCGCCGTGGCGTATCCCAGGCCTTCGCGGGACCGGCGTCGAGCTTCGCGCCTGCCAGGCGCACAACGTCACGCACGCCACCGTTGTCACGTCCCGCGGCCCGATGGAACTGGCGCGTGCACTGCTCGGCCTCGTCCAGACTGGCCAGCGGGTCAAGGAGCAGTTGTTCCACCCACGCCAGCCGGCAGTTCCCGGTCTTGTCGCTGTAGCGCCGGGCGCCGCGGCTGGCGGCGAGCCGGTCCGCCATGAAGGCGACGAAGTCGGCGTATCGCGACGTGAGCTGGCGGCGCGCCAGTTGTGCCCGCACGCGGCCGGACAGACCGGCGTCGTCCACGCCGCGGAGTCCCACGCAGCCGGCCAGTATCGCCCCGAGCATCGCCGTGGCCAGTAGTCCGGTACGAAACGTGCGCGTGGAGGAAGACGCTGGATCATTCATGATGAACTCCATACATACACGCAAGACGCCGGGATGCAAGCACGACCGGCACGAGCATGGCCGACAACGCGGCGGTGTTCCGGAGCGCAGGTCGCGGCGGTCGTGTCCAGTGGCCCATGGCCCGGTTTCCCACGCCCGGCAGTCTG
>JADLAP010000392.1 GCA_020848195.1 Phycisphaeraceae bacterium | reverse complement strand
ATGAAGTATGTAATGCACTCCTTCGGCAAAGATAATGAGTGCGATACGGAAACTGTCTCGCTTATTTTAGCGGGAATTGCAGAGGAAATAGCCGCCAGACTGCCAAACGTATCAGTAAGCCCGGAGGTTTTGGCGGCTGGTGATCCGGTCGACGCAATCCTTTCATTTGCTGATACATTTCATCCCGATCTCATGATCACAGGTTGCCGAAAGAAGACGGCCGTCGATGCGCTTTTGTTGGGTAGTGTTTCACAAAAGCTTCTGGAAAGAGTTGAGTGCCCTATAGCCATCGTCCGTAGTGATTCACTTCACACATCGGCGGATCACGGTGCCAATGTGCTTGTCACTGTTGATGACTCCGAGCACAGTGCCGCCGCAATTGAATGGCTGCAGTGGCAGGAGTGGATGAAGAATTCACACATCGCACTTCTGTCCGTGACTGAGCCATTGCAAGAATCAATCATGGACAGTGTCAAATCAGCATCCAATCATTTGCTGACATATCACGCAGATAAGATGCTCATAGAAAGTCTGCTCGATAAATGGGGCGCCTACCTGCAGCAAAGTGGAAACGCCAGAGAAATTACACGCGGCACTGTAGACGGTGCAGTAGCGGAAACCATTTTGAAGGGTGCACACAACTGGCCTGCTAATCTGATTGTTATGGGAGCACACGGAAGAACAGGAGTTGCAAAATTGGTGCTCGGCAGCATATCGCAGCACATCTCCACACACGCAGACTGCACCGTTCTGATAGTCAAAGGAATGGAGTCAAAAAACTTTGGATTTGATCGGCAGAAAATTCTCGACAGCATGGTCATTGATGATATCGCTCGTGAAAAACCTAGGGCGAAATACGGCGAGCCGCCGAGTTCGATAGGAACTGCCGGGCATGTTCCACCTACCAAATTCTTCTAGGAGCTTGTGCAATAAATCCAAAAGTTGCATAGCAAGTGTATTTCCAGGGCATATAGGCGGTGCGCCGCAAGAACAAATGAGCATCCGGTGCAAGAGCTGGTCAAGGCAAAACTTGAATTGATGCCTTTTCGAGACGTGCGGCACAGGCACTCTGCGGGTTGAGCACACAATCGAAATGTTTTTTTGAGTTGCCTGGTTTCGCTTCTTAAGCTGCCAGACGGAGCCTCACCGTCCGGCTCGTCTGTCTGTGTCGGATGATCTTGAGCAAATTGTACGCTATACACACGATGCTCCACTCTTGCTGTGCGTTCTCCAATCCTCGATAGGAAAATTGTCGCAAGCCGAGATTGCCTTCCTTGATCTGTCCGAAAACCGGCTCGACAGTCGTTTTGCGCTCAGCATAAGCTGTTCTGCCGTCCTTTGTTTTGAGAGCCCTTCGCATAAGATCGGCAGTGGAGATGTCTTTCGGCAGCCGCCCACGTATTGCAATGACTTTCTCTCCATGGTTCTGCCTGTCCGGCAGAACCAGGAAATTGGTGGCGCATGGCGTCTACATTAGTGGATTAGCTAGAAAATCCGATTCCCATCTTGTCCAAGAGACGCAGCAAGATATTTGGGTTTTCTCCTGCATCTACCCTTTGCAACGATCGCGTCACGGCCGCTACCGACATTCCTCTTATAGGTTCTGGCGGATAGGGGAATGGTTTGTCAGTCACCATTTTTAGTGACAGCAATTCGCTCTCTCTAGATAGGGCGAGGTGCGCCATGATTTTTCCGGCCAAACGAGTGGTGCCAATTCCGTGTCCGGTATAACCGAGACCATAAATCACGCGACCGCCGTTCAACGTTCCAAAAAACGGTGTCAATCTAGTTGTT
>JADLAP010000391.1 GCA_020848195.1 Phycisphaeraceae bacterium | reverse complement strand
TTGGTTTCGCTGGAAGATATGAAGCACTGGGAGCTTGCCCCTTCGCAGTGTGGAGCATTTGAAAAAGCCGGTATTCCGTTTTGTCTTACTACGGCAGATTTAAGAAGCATCTCAAGTTTCTGGACCAATTTGCGTAAAGCAATTGATTTTGGACTTTCTGAAAATAAAGCATTAGAGGCGCTGACTAAAACGCCAGCCATTACATTGGGCATTTATGATAAAGTGGGAAGTCTGGATGCCGGTAAGTTAGCCAATTTCATTATTACAAACGGGCCCATTTTTAATGAGAAAACAACCATACTGTATAATTACATACAAGGAATAAAGTATAATGTAAAACCGGAAAATAATATTGCCGGTGTATATAATATTACTGTAAATACGCCGGCAGGAACAGAAAGCTATACATTGGATGTAAAAAATAGCACAACAGCAACCTTATGGGGAAAGGATACTTTACATTCAAAATTTAGTTTTGACGGCAAGCAAATTAAACTAGCTTATGCAGCTAAGCCAAAAGATGCAAAGCCTGCAATGCCCGGAGGTTTTAACAGAGGAGGTGGTTTTGCCGAGCTTCCGGCATCTGCAATAAGACTGGGTGGCATCAGTAACGGAACAGAGTGGAATGGTACGGGACTCGACTCATTGGGCAATGAATTAACATGGTCTGCTGTTTTTGTAAAAGAAACAAATACAGTTGCAAACAAGCAGGATAACGCAAAGAAAAAAGAGGCATCTGTAGTTGGCGATGTTATTTATCCATTTATGGCTTTTGGAAATGATGCACAGCATATTCCCAAACAGGAAACTATACTTATCAAGAACGCAACTGTATGGACCAGCGAAAAAGAAGGTGTATTGAAGAATACCGATGTATTACTGAAGAACGGTAAAATTGCTTCCATTGGAAAAAACCTGAACGAACCCGGCGCAAGAGTGATTGCTGGCACCGGTAAACATGTGTCAGCCGGTATCATAGATGAACATTCGCACATTGCTGCTGCTTCTATTAATGAAGGCGCACAGTCGGTATCATCAGAAGTAAGAATAGGCGACAATATGAATCCTGAGGATGTAAACATTTATCGTCAGTTGAGTGGAGGGGTAACTACATCTCAAATATTACATGGTTCTGCCAACCCGATAGGAGGCCAATCGCAATTGATAAAACTGCGTTGGGGCGCCAATGCCGAAGATCTGAAATTTAAAGGCGCTGACGGTTTCATCAAATTTGCACTTGGTGAAAATGTAAAGCGTTCCAATTT
>JADLAP010000262.1 GCA_020848195.1 Phycisphaeraceae bacterium | reverse complement strand
GGTCACTGCCGGTACCGGCGCGGACTCATGGGCAAGGATCATCGGTGATTACTGTGATGCCACTCGGCGAGCCGCATTGCGCATCCCGGCGGTATCAGTCCGTCTTCCGCCAAAACCGCCACCGGCCGCGCCACTCGGCAGTGCGGCAACTGGGTGGTGCGACATTGTGGCTTACTACCGATAACTTCGGCCTTGCGGGACGCGGTTCCGAGGGGACCTTGCTTCAGTCTTCTCGGTTCTGTGAGTTTGTCGACTGTTCGCCCCCGTTTCGTCCGATGAATCGTATAGTATTCTCGGCCGGACAGTGGGCGGAGTAGTTGCGCCCCCGTCCCCTCGACGTCACTTTCGGCCATGGGTGGTATACCATGACTGTCAGACATTTGAACGCGGAAGCGGAGACAATCATCGCGCTCGCCAAGGAGTTTGCCCGCCAGTACGGGCAGAACTAC
Source organism: Phycisphaeraceae bacterium (assembly GCA_020848195.1). GTDB lineage: Bacteria > Planctomycetota > Phycisphaerae > Phycisphaerales > Phycisphaeraceae > JADLAP01. The sequence goes on along the minus strand of JADLAP010000262.1, from coordinate 4,520 downwards.
GTGGGCACGGAGCACCTGCTGCTGGCCATTCTCGGCGACGACGAATGCGGCGCGGCGAAGGTACTGGCCGGGTTCTCGGTGGATCAGGATCGGGCCAAAGAGAAGATCGATGAACTGATCAAAGAACGCCTGCAGGAGACGTGGGTGATGGGGCGGTTGCCCGGAACACCGCACTATCGAGACGTGATTGCCCGGGCCGCCGAGCAGGCCAAAGGATCGGGCAACTGGCAGGTCAAGTCCGAGCATATGCTGTTGGCGCTGCTGACGGAGAAGAACTCGATCGGCTGCAAGGCGCTGGAGGCGCTCGGCGTCGATGCTTCCGCGGTTCGCAAGGCATTCGGTCGCGCCCGAGTACCGGTCTGATCTCAACTCGGCTGCCACATCGCAGTTCAACGAAGGAGTGCGGCAGCTTGCCGCTGCCATCTGTGCTCAGGTCGCAGGCCTTTCTCCTTCGCACGCTGTGCTGCCTGAAATGCACATCAGATCGCCGGTCAGGGCAATCGCATCTAAATTCCCTGGCAGAGGACCTGAAGCAGATATTCCGTATCTATGGCGGCCTTGAGCCGTTTGCCCTTGGCTCCGACTTTGCATGACTTGTCGCGGCGGAGCAGATTCAGAGCCAGACGTCGAATACGGGACATGTTTTCGGCGGAGTGGCCAGCGCGGTTCCTCAGGGCATCTTCGCGGAAGGTCATATCCAAGCACCAGTGCACCTTGTTCTCGATCGCCCAGTGTCCGCGGGCATAGCCCAGCATGGCCTCGGCGGACCGGTCGGCCATGTCGCTGATGAAGTACCGGCGATCTGTGGAGCAGTGCTCGCCTACGCGTCGAATGCTCTCCACGCACACGAAGCTTTTCATGTCTACCCACTGGTCTCGCTCTTGATACCAGTCCGTCCAATCGGTTGTCCAGATTCGACGCGTCTCGATTCGGCCGTGGCCACCGTTGGTTTCCTCGTGGGACTCGAAAGGCACATTGGGGATGCCTCGACCGGTCAACTCGTCGAACGTTTCTTTGATCCGCGCGTGCAGGGTGGGCTGGTTGTCCTTCACTTGAAGCAGGTAATGCCCTTTCTTCTCAATGATCTTTTCAACGATCGCTTTCTGGCAGCCCATGGCATCGGTCGTCACCACGGCATCGCGGATGTCGATCATGTCCAGAAGATACGGAATCGCCGTGATTTCATTGCTTTTTGCTTCAGTGGCGACCTGGCCCAATACGAGGTGATTGGCGTCACACCAGGCGCTCACCATGTGGAGCGCCGCTTTGCCGCCGGCCTTGTCGAAGCTCTGCCGTATGGTCTTGCCGTCAATTGCGATCAGTCGACCCTGCGTGGCCTCGGCCAGTGCCGATATCCACCGCAAGAAGCACTGCTCCAACTGCATGGGATCCAAGTGGGTGAAGACCCGGCCGAACGTATCATGTGAGGGAATGCCGTTGATCAAGGGAACGAATCGCCGGAGCCAGTCCAGTTTCGTCTTGCCGAACAACTCCACCTCCGTCCAACCATCAGCCCCACTAAGCACCGCACAGATCGTCACGAAAAGAATGTCCGTCAACATATGCCGCTTGGTTCGGTTCATGCGAGGATCTTTCACTTGGTCCAGGACGCGCATTACACCACGCGAAGCTTCAACATCCATGTTGCAGCCCCTCCATTCAAGAGGAAATCGTGATCAATGCGAGGCCTCGCGGACGAAGTGCCCAAGTTATTCACAATTCGGGGAGGGCGCAAGCCGCACAAAAGCCGAACATTCGTCTCAGCAAAGCGGAGAAGTGGAAATCATTGGGCTGTTAGATGCGATTGCCCTGGATCGCCGGTTGACAGTTCTCACCTCGATTGACGCAGCAAACACCGCCCCCGTACCATGCGATGATCGTTCGAGGTCAGAAGCATGGTTTGCTTGTGATGAGCCCGCATGGAACAGGATATCGCCAGCGATGTAGCACGCTGCCGTGCAGGCTCGACCAAGGCCGGGCTCGATGGGCCTTGCGGTTCCATCAAGCGTCGGCGAATCGCCGCGGGTCTGCTGGTCGTCATTACGCTGATGCTCGCAGCGACCTACGTCCTCTGGCTCTGCTTCAACGCCGAGCCGGGACGCGTGGGGCTCGAGTTTCCGTTCGACTTGGTCTTCTACTACTACCCCATGCTCGAACAGGCGGCCGAACGGCTGCGGCAGGGCGAACTACCCCTGTGGAATCCGTATCAATGCTGCGGGGTGCCGTTCCTCGCCACCGCTCAGACCGCCGTTTTCTATCCGCCCACGTGGATCGCCGTGTTCCTCCCGGTCGGCTGGGCGATCAAGACGCTGATGTTCGGCCAGGTTTTCGCCGCCGGCGTTTTCGCCTGCTTGTTCTTTCGTTCGCTGGGTAAAAGCCTGTTCGCCTCCGGCATCGGCGGCGTTCTGTTCATTTTCGGATGCATCCTCGGTCAGATCTATTGGCCTTCGGAAGTGTCGACCATCCTCTGGCTGCCGTTCCTCATGTGGTGTGCCGAACGGTTCGTGCAGTCGCCCCGTTGGACGTGGTGGACGCTCTTCACGCTCGGCGTTGCGATGCAGACGCTGGCGGGGTTCCCGCAGTTCATGGTGTACACGTTCTATCTGCTCGGGCCTTACGTGGCGGTGAGGCTGCTCGCGGAGGCCGCCGCAGCCAGGAGAACGCAAGCTCGTTGGTGGCGTCGCCCGGCGAAACTGTCGGCGATCCTGCTCGCAGGCTGCATCATCGCCGCGGGATTGGCGGCCGTGCAGCTTGTTCCGACGATGGAATTGGCTCGCAACACCGCACGCAGCAGCAGCCTCACGCCGAAGGCCGTGCATTATCTGGAGAGTGAAAGAGGCAGGTACTTCAAGCTGCCGGGATTGATCGAAAACATGTTCGATCCCTCGGCCAAGATGATCACCTTCGATCTCCCGGACGGCTCCGGCTATCTGGGGATGGCCCTGCCGCTCATGATCGGTGTCGGCCTCGTACTCGGATGGCGCGATGCACGGTTGTCGTTTTTTGTCGCAGCAGTGCTTGTCTCAGGCGTCCTGGCCTTTGGTTACAACGACTACTCCGGCTGGGTTTACCGGTTGTACGCTCGGCTACCCACCGGCAACATGTTTCGCACGCCCAGCCGCATGTTGCTGCTGACTTATTTCGGCCTGATCACGATCGCCGTGTTCGGCCTGGATCGCTTGGGCGAGGGACTTCGGGAACTCCGCGGCAGGATGCATCTGCGCGTGATCCTCTCGGTGCTTGCGGTGTGTTTCATCAGCACGGCCGATTCGCTGGGAGGCGATGAAGCGGTCCGGCTGGGGGCGTCGTTCATTCTGCTGCTGGTCGCAAGCTACTTCGTGGGAGAGCGACGCTTCGCACGAAGCGCGGTTCAATGCGTATTTGCAGCATTGCTGCTGTTCGACCTGGCGAGCGCGATCGCCCCGTACGGATCGCTTCGCGATATTCCCGCGGAGTGGGGCCGTCAGCCGCATTGGGCGGGCGTGTCGCCGGTTCGAGCGGCCGATCTCGAGAAGGCGGCTCGCGCCGCCGGGCTCAACCGCGTTGCCCTGCCGGGCCTGCGGCCGACGAAGATGATTCAGCCGCCCGCGCGGTTTCACATGGTGACCGAGTACGAGCCGCTGCTGCCCGAACGATGGTTCTGGGCCAACAAGACCATGGGCGGCGAGCCGGGCTTCGTCATGAGCATGATCGATCCAACGAAGTACGCTCCGTTCTACGATATGGCCGGCGTCAGCCACATGTTTCGGATCGAGGTTTCGGACCTGGCGAAGAAGCGGATGGGGCCTCGCCAATGGGAGATTCATCGTTGGAGCCCGGCTCCGCCGCCGTCTGTTGGGGTTAATTGTGTGCTGGAGGAGCGTGCAACGGCATTGCCCCGGGCGTATCTAGTCAGCCGGTACGAGGTGTGTCGGCCCGCCGATGCGCTCGCGCGGTTCGTGGCCGCCGACTTCGATCACATGCACAGCGTGCTTCTGGAGGAAGAGCCGCCGCTCATGCAGGGCTCGCGCGAGTCGAGCCTGCGGCCGGCCGACATCGTGTCATACGCTCCGGAGCGTGCGGTGATCAAAGCGGATGCGGTCGAGCCGTCGCTGCTGGTGCTCTCCGATACGTTCGTCCCGGGCTGGAAGGCCTATGTCGATGGGGCCGAGGTGCCGATCCTGCGTGCGAATTATCTCGTCCGTGCGGTGGTGCTGCCTGCCGGTGTGCATGAGGTGGTGTTCGAATACCGTCCGAACAGCTTCCGAGCCGGCCTGACCGTAACCGGCGTATTTATGGCACTTTTTGCAGCGGCCGTTGGGTGGGCGTGGCGAAACGAGCGACGGGTGCGGCATCGTGCGACGTTGCGGTGAATTCCTCGCTGGATGCACCATCATGAAACGGTAGCTCTGCGTGATCGGCCCAGGCTCGCTTCATCGAACGCACGCGAGGGGTGCGATCTGCCGTAGCCAGCAGGCTCTCTATGGGCTGCCATTCGCCGGATTGATTGTGATAGGCCTCTGTCTGGAAGGGACGCGATC
>JADLAP010000261.1 GCA_020848195.1 Phycisphaeraceae bacterium | reverse complement strand
GCGCGGCGGCGCCTTTGCGCGGGTCAATCGGCGCGACTTCGTTCTCCGGCTGCCATCGCTGACCCTTTTTTCCACGCTGATCCAGCTTTTCAATCGCGCGAATCTGGTCCCGCAGCACCGCCGCGTCCTCGTACCGCTGATTCTCCGCATGTTCCATCATCTGCTGCTTCATGTCGCGCAGCACGTGGCTTCGCTTGGACTCGATGAACCGGACGAAACGGTCGATGTCACGCCGGTAATCCTCTTTGCTGATCCGGGCCGCGCAAGGCCCCGTGCATTGGCGGATCGCGTACAGCAGGCAAGGCCGAAAGAACCGGCGTTTCTCGTCGTCCTCCCGGATGTCCAGATGACACGTGCGGAAGCGGAACACGCGCTGCAGCAGTTGGATCGCCTCGCGCAGCGCGAACACGCTGGTGAACGGCCCGAGGATTTTCCCGCCCTTGAACTGCTCGTCGGCCGGCGTCCGCGTGATGAACACCCCCGGAAAATCATCCTTCATCGTGATGACCAGGTACGGGTAGCTCTTGCCGTCGGTCAGAAGCACGTTGAACTTTGGATGAATGTCCTTGATCAGCCGGTTCTCGGTCAGCAACGCTTCCCATTCACCTTCGCACGCGATGATGTCGAAGTCGACGACGAGGCTGAGCATCGGCTGTTTCTTGGGGCCAAGGTCCGTGGACGGGAGGAAATAACTGCTGACGCGATCCGCCAGCTTCGCCGCCTTGCCCACGTAAATCACCCGGCCCTTGTCGTCCTTCATCAGGTACACGCCGGGCGTGCGGGGCAGCTCGCGGGCTTTTTGCCGCATCCGCTCCATGCGAGCTTCCGGGGAATCTTCCGCGGGTGGTGGTTCCATCGTGTCGGACATATCAGGATTGTAAACAGGCCGAAGCCGTCAAGTGCTGCTAAACTGTATGCTTTTCCACCCAGACAACCGCCTTGTGGGAGACGTTCATGGAAGCCGGCATCGTAGGCCTGTCGTACATCGGCAAAACCAGCCTGTTCAACGCGCTGACCGCGCTGGGCGTTGGTTCGGAGTCCTCCTCCGCCAAGCCCAACGTCGGCGTCATCTCCGTGCCGGACCCCCGGCTGGCGGTGCTCAACAAGTACATCGAAACCAAGAAACTCGTGCCCGCTTCCATTCAGCTCGTGGATGTGGCGGGCCTCGTCGCCGGAGCCAGCGAAGGCAAGGGCATGGGCAACAAGTTTCTCTCCCACATCCGCACGGTGGACGCGATTCTGCATGTGGTGCGATGTTTCGACGATCCTTCCGTGCCGCACATCGACGGCAGCGTCAATCCCATCCGCGACATTGGGGAAGTGGAAACGGAACTGATCCTGGCCGACATGGAAGTGGTGGACAACTCCATCCGCAACGCCGAGCGCAAGGCCCGAACCGGCGACCGCGAAGCGAAAGTGCGTTTGTCGCTGATGGAAAAATGCCAGGCCACCCTCGGCGACGAAAAGCCGCTGCGCGAATTGAAGCTGCCCGACGAGGAAGCCAAGCTGCTCAAGAGCTTTTCCATGCTGACCTCCAAGCCGGTGCTGTACGTAGCCAACGTGGGGGAGAACGATCTGGAAGGCAAATCGCCGCATGTGACGAAAGTGAAGGAATACGCCGCGGCGCACGGCGGCGAAGTGGTCTGCGTCTGCGCCAAGCTGGAAGCGGAACTGGCGGAACTGGAAGGCGAAGAGCGCAGGGAAATGCTTGCGGGTCTGGGCCTGACCGAGCCGGCGCTGGATGCCGTGGCCCGCGCGGCGTATCACGTGCTGGGCCTGCAAAGCTTCTTCACGGCCGGGCCCAAGGAAATCAAGGCCTGGACCGTCCACATCGGCGCCAAAGCCCCCATCGCCGCCGGCGTCATCCACTCCGACATCGAACGCGGCTTCATCCGCGCCGAGATTTACAGCGTCGCCGACCTGGAAAAACATCACACCGAAGCCGCCATCCGCCAGGCGGGCAAGCTCCGCACCGAAGGCAAGGACTACGTGATGCAGGACAGCGACGTGTGCCACTTCCTGTTCAACGTTTGATGCGGACGCGGTGTCTTCAATGAAAAATCCCACGGATTCGCGGAGTACCGCTCATCCGTGGGCGTTCATGTGTGGTCATTCGTCATTCGGATTCAGGCCTTTGGTCATTCATCAGCGTTCGCGCCTTGCCCACCATTTCGATGAACTGCTTACGGTAGCCGTGCGCGTCCTGGCCCATTGCGCCCTGGGCGAGGTCCATCATGTTCGCACACGTGGCGCTGCCCTTGTGCGGGCTGTCGCGGAGGATCATGCCGAAGCCCGCCATCGCTACGGCAAATCTGAAATCGTCGCTGGATTGGGCCAGGGGTTTGCCCGCGTCCTTCACGGGGAATTCCAGCAGTGAGCTGACGTCGCCGTCGGGCTGCTTGTAGCGGAGCTTCAGTGTCAGCATCTCCGGGTTGGCCAGACGGGAAATATCCATGGGAACAAGCTGGTACTTCAGCGCGTCCACGGCTGGGGTGGTGGTGGGTGACTTCACGCCCACGGGCACGACCTCGTACAACGCGGTGACGGTGTGCCCAGCTCCGATTTCGCCGGCGTCTTTCGTGTCGTCGTTGAAATCTTCCTTGGCCAGCAGCCGGTTTTCGTAGCCGATCAGGCGGTACGACTGCACGGTTGCGGGATTGAATTCCACCTGAATTTTCACGTCCTTGGCGATGGTGACCAGCGTGCCGAGCATCTGATCGACCAACACCTTGCGGGCTTCGTCGAGGGTGTCGATGTAGGCGTAGTTGCCATTACCTTTGTCCGCCAGTTGCTCCATGGTGGCGTCCTTGAGATTGCCCATGCCGAAGCCGAGGACGGAGAGGAAGACGCCGGATTTGCGTTTGTCTTCGATTAGCCGGGTGAGCGACCCGCGGTCGGTGACGCCGACGTTGAAGTCGCCGTCGGTGCAGAGGATCACGCGGTTGGTGCCGCCTTGGACGATGTGCTGCGTGGCGACCTGATAGGCCAGTTCGATCCCGGCCGCGCCGTTGGTGGAGCCTCCGGACTGCAGCTTGTCAATGGCGGTCTCGATCACGTGCCGATCCGTCACGGGCGTGGAATCCAGCACCAGACCCGATGCTCCCGCATACACCACCAGCGCCACGCGGTCTCGCTCGTCGAGCTGATCCACGAGCAGGCGCAGGCCCTGTTTGAGCAGCGGCAGTTTGTTCGCCGGCTGCATGGAGCCGGAGACGTCGATGAGGAACACGAGGTTGGATGCCGGACGGCTTTCCTTCGCCATTTCCCGGCCTTTGAGGCCGATGCGGACCAGGCGATGTTCATCGTTCCACGGACAACCGCTGATTTCCACGTGCGAAGCGAACGGCGTCTTGTCGTCGGCCGGGCCGGAGTAGTCGTAGGTGAAATAGTTGATCATCTCCTCGATGCGAACCGCATCCTTTGGCGGTAGCTGGTTCTGTTCCATGATGAACCGGCGGATATTGGCGTAGCTGGCGGTGTCGACGTCGATGCTGAACGTGGACAGCGGATGATCCAGCACGCGGAGAAACGCATTGTCCACGATGCGGTCGTAGCCCTCGGTGTGGAAGCCGGGATGCGTGGCGTGAACTTCGGATTCCACGTCGGAAAGGGATTTGCGTTCCAACCCAAGCGCGATTGCCGGACGTTCGTTGTTGAATGCCACGGGTTTGTTCATCCGATCCTTGTCGCCGCGATAGTCCATGGCCACGAGTCCCGACGCGCGGCCGAGGAGGACGGACTTCTCGCTGGCCGGCCCTGCGACCACACTGGTCGGCTGGGGCGTTGTGCTCAACTTGGCTGCGACTTCTTCTCTTTCGCCCGAGATTCGTCGCCTGCTTCTAATCATTTCCTTGGCGTCGTCGCGTTGAAGTTGATCCACCAGGACCGGCCCCATGGCCACCGAACGGGCTGCCCGGCGAGAGGTGGGACTGATGACCACCACCCCAGTGGCCATCAGCCCGGCGGTGATCAACGCGACAAAACTCGCGGCGATGAGCGAGCCTTGCCAGGGGAATCGCCAGCCGAGTGGGGGTTTTTGTGACGCGGCGGCGATGGCGCTGCGCTGAGCCTCGGTCAGCGGCGACGCCGGCTCGCGCTGCAAGGTCTGCGTCACCAGATCTGCCGTGCGGCGGATGTCGTCCACCAGCTCGCGGGCCTGTTCGTCCTTGTCCAGAAGCTGTTCCACTTCCCGGGCGTCGTCGGCGTCGAGTTCGCCCAGGGCGTATGCGGTCAGACGGGTTTCATCAGGATGGATATCGGTCGCGGTCATGGGAGTGTCCCTTGTTGACGGAATACGGAATCAGGTTCAGGCCCGCAGCGTCTGGCGTACGGTTTGCAGGCCGGCGTGGATGAGATAGCCGACGGTGCCGACGGGTTGGTTGGTCACTTCGGCGATCTGTCGGTACGACAAGCCATGTTGAAACTTCAGGCGGATGGCTTCCTGCTGGTTTTCGGGCAGGGAGCCAAGGACCCGGCCCACAGCCGCCAGGTCATCGGCTTGTTCAATGCCTCCGGAAGGCTCGGATTCGCGGCTGGTCTGGTCAGCCAGTCGCAGTTCGGTCAGCGGTGTCATGCGTTTCTCCTTGCGACGATGATCGAAGCAGCGTCGCCGGCAGACGGTGTAGAGCCAGGGCGTGACGCGATCGCGGATGTCCGCCGGGGCTGCGCGGCAGAGTTCGAGGAACGTGTCCTGCACGATGTCGCGGGCGACGTCGAGGTTGCCGGTCAGTCGCTGGGCGTAGGCCACGAGCGGCCGCTCGCAGGCGTCCAGCGTCTGTCTGATCCAGTCTTGAGGTCCGATCGGTGTCTGATGTTGCATAAGGCAGTCCGTCGCGGCGGTTCCACCTGTTTGACGCACAAGATCGGCGATTGTTTGCGCCCGGGTCGGAAAAATGGAAAGATCGCTCAACATTGCGGCAACGACGCCGGGAGCATATACCACTATCAGGTCATTCCCGGTTGGAAAGGAATCAACCATGAAACAACGGGGCCTATTGCTGGCGATCCTTGCGGCGGGGCTGGTCGGGGCATTGGTCTGGAGCCAGAGCCGGCATGAACCGCTGAAAGCGTCGGGCCTGATCGAAGCGGACGACATTCGATTGGGATCGCGTGTCGGAGGCCGGGTGAGCAAGGTGCTGGTGACGGAAGGTCAGTCGGTCAATGCCGGTGAGCCTCTGGTGGAACTGGAACCTTACGATCTGATGGAAAAGAAGGCGCAGGCGTCGGCACAACTCGCGGCGGCGGCGGCGGACGCGGATCGCTTGGCCAAGGGGTATCGGCAGGAGGAAATCGCGGCTGCCGAGGCGCGGCGTGACCAACTCGCGGCGGTGCTGCGGAAGTTGGAGGCCGGGCCGCGTGTGGAAGAGATTGCCACCGCCAAAGCCTTCGTCGCGCAGGCGCAAGCCAATCTGAAACTTTCGGAACTGACATTCGACCGCACGCAGGAAGCGTTCAAGGCCAACGCCGCCACGCACCGGGAAATGGATCAGGTGACGCAGCAGGTGGAGGCGGGCAAGGCTGTGCTGGAAGTACAGCAACAGCAACTGGCGCTGCTGCATGCCGGCACGCGGACGGAGGACATCGCCGAAGCGAAGGCGAGGTTGAAGGAAGCCGAGGATGCCTGGCAACTGAAGCGCAACGGCTACCGGCCGCAGGAGATCGCGGCCGCCAAGGCGCAGGCCGACGCCGCCCGCGCGGTCGAGGCGGCGCTGGACCGGCAGATCGCGGAACTGGTCATCCGTGCCCCCCCGCGACGGCATGATCGAAGCCGTGGACCTCGAACCGGGCGACCTCGTCGGCCCCAACGCGCCGGTGCTCACGATGATCGACCCGAAACATCTGTGGGTTCGCGCCTATGTGCCGGAAAACAGGCTGAATCTCGCGGTGGATCACATCATTCCGGTCAGCGTGGACAGCTTCCCCGGCCGGCGGTTCACGGGCCGCGTGGTGTTTGTCGCAAGACAGGGCGAATTCACGCCGGGCAATGTCCAGACGCCGGAGGAACGGTCCAAGCAGGTCTTTCGCATCAAGGTGGAGCTGGAGGAAGGTCAGGACGTGCTGCGAGCGGGCATGGCGGCGGACCTGTGGCTCGATGACGCCTCCACGAAGCCGGAGGGCAAGCCGTGAGCACAGGCCGCGATCCGGCAATTGTGGTGGATCATCTGTCCCGCCGGTTCGGCGATCTGGTGGCGGTCGATGATGTGCATGTCACCGTGTCGCGCGGCGCGATCTTCGGCCTGCTCGGTCCCAACGGCAGCGGCAAGTCCACCATCATCCGCATGCTCTGCGGCGTGCTGGAACCCTCCGCCGGCGAAGCGAGGGTGCTGGGGCTGGACTGCCAGTATGAAGCCGAATCCATCAAACGCCGCATCGGCTACATGTCGCAGAAGTTCAGCCTGTACGGCGACCTGTCCGTGCGGGAAAACCTGGAGTTTTACGGGGGAATCTACGGCCTTTCCGCCCCGAAGCTGCGCGATGGCATGGATCGCGTGCTCAGTCTCACCGGCATCGGCGACCGCATGAACCAGCTTGCCGCCAACCTGTCCGGCGGATGGAAACAGCGGCTCGCCTTGGCCTGTGCGCTGATCCACGAGCCGGAGGTGGTGTTCCTCGACGAACCCACAGCCGGGATCGATCCCGTGGCGCGAAGACAGTTGTGGGATCTGCTGTTCGACCTGTCCGGCAAGGGCGTGACGCTGTTCGTCACCACGCACTACATGGACGAGGCTGAGCGGTGTACGGATGTGGGCTACATTCATCTGTCGAAGCTGATCGTCTGCGGCAAGCCGGACGCGTTGAAACAGTTGCCGCAGGTGACGCCCCAGGGAACGCGACGGTTTGAACTGGACACGGCCGACCCGACGCATGGACTGGGAAGACTGAGGAAATTTCCGGGGGTGCGCGATGCGACGCTGTTCGGTCAGGCGATCCATGTGCTGGCGGATGTGCAGGTGAAAACGGAGGAGTTGTTGTCCACGGTGGGGGGCGGGGAGATTCGGCCCATTGCGCCGACGCTGGAGGACGTGTTCGTCACGCTGACGGGGAGCGTGGAGCGGCAGCGGGCGCAAGCCATGGGGAAGATGGAGGTTTCCGCGACGCCCCCGGGAGTTCCGCAAGCGGCGAAACACAGGGATCATCCTCCGCGTGTTCCCGGACGACCCATGCACGGATTTTCCGCGATTTTCCGCAAGGAATTCGCGCATATCCGAAGACAGACCTCCACGCTGTTCTTCATCTTCGTCATACCCGTGATGCAGACGCTGATCTTCGGTTTCGCCATCGACACGCAGATTGAACATATCCCCACGGTGCTGCTGGACCTGGACGGCCGGCAGCAGGCGCACGAGCTGACGCAGGCGTTCACCAACACGCGGACGTTTTCGATTGTGGAACAGGCGCATGACGATGAATCCTTTCGCCGGGCGATGACGGCGGGTCGCGCGAAAGTGGGTCTGCGCATTCCGCCGAATTACTCCGAACGTCTGCTGCGTCAGGAATCCGCGCAGGTGCAGGTGCTGATCGACGGCAGCGATTCGCAGGTGGCGACCACAGCCCTGCACGCGACGAATCTGCTGGGGCTGAATCGGTCGATGCGGATTTCCCGCGGGATGGGCGAAGCGGCGCAATTCGCGCCGTCGCGCAATCCCCAGGGACAGCTTGCGATTCCTTTGGAAATGCGGCCTCGCCTGCTCTACAACCCCGACCTGGAAAGCTCGCACTTCTTCGTCCCCGGCCTCGTCGGCATCATCCTCCAACTGGTCACGTTGTTCCTGACTGCGTTCGCCGTGGTACGCGAGCGGGAGACGGGCACGCTGGAACAATTGTTCGTCACGCCTGTCGGCCGGGCGGGGCTGCTGCTGGGCAAACTCGTGCCCTACGCCGTGGTCGGCTTCGTGGAAACGCTGATCGTGCTGAGCATCATGGTCTATGTCTTCGGCGTGCCGATCGCGGGAAGCCTCACGCTGCTGCTGGCGTTGTCGGGACTATTTCTCGTCTGCGCATTGGGCTTGGGATTGTTCATTTCCACACTGGCGAAAACGCAATTGGCCGCCATTCAGTTCGCCTTCATGATCATGTTGCCCTCGGTGCTGCTTTCGGGGTTCATGTTCCCGCGCGCGGAGATGCCGGGACCGATCTACGCGCTGACGTTCGGCATCCCGGTGACGTATTTCATCGAGATTTTGCGCGGGGTGGTGCTGCGAGGCGCGGACCTGCGGGATGTGATGCCTTCGATCATCGGGCTGACGATCTGCACGGTTGTCATTCTGGGGGGCGGACTGGCGCGGTTCCGCAAGACGCTGGGTTAGCGGAGCGGATGATGTGGAACCTTCATTGTTCCGCCAGGTCATCCACGCCCCACAGGGTCATCCCGTCTTCCTCATGCCGCCGCCGCATCCGGGATCATGGCGATCATCCATGCCTGCTGGACATGTGCCCGGATATCAGGGCAGCAGTTCATCGACATTGATCATCACGTCCGGAGCCAGAAGCGTATTGATCTGATCGCCCTTTCCGACCATGAAGCGGCGGCGGTACTGGAACCCGAATCGTGCCGAAGCATCTTCGCCAGGCTCGCGGAACACCTCGACTTTCCGGTCTTTGGCGTGTACGACCCAATACTCGGCCACTGCTTTCGAGGCATAGAGCGATGACTTGACCTCGCGATCGAACAGCAGACTTTCGACGGCGATCTCGACAGCCAGGTCCGCCGTTTCCGGATGGCTGCTCAGGTAGTCGCGTGGGCAGCCCCGCACCACGGTGAGATCCGGCTCAGGTTCCGAAGAAACTGAGATGCATAGAGGCATCTGAACGCGAACCCAGAAACCATGGCCCAGAACCCGAGTCAGAACCGCCTGGGTGATCCCGACCAACGCCGCGTGCAAGCTGCTCTGCGGACTCATCTCGATGATCTCCCCGTCGATCAGTTCGATCCGCTGGCCCGACAGCACGCCGGTGTCGGCAACGCGGACATATTCCTCCACGGTCCATCGCTTGGGTCTCGGACCCAAGTCGACAGGGGCGCGGCGGTTGGTCTGGGCCGTTGTCATGTCACACCTCCAGACCATTCTAGCCCGGCGATGGCAAGGCCAAAGGCTTTCTTTTTACCAGGCCTTGCCGTTCTTTCGGGTTCCACAGATGTTGACATGGATGCCCAGGGCATTGGCGAGGGCGGCCTTGGTGAACATGGCTTCGTCGGCGCCCTTTTCGTCGCTGCCGTAGACGCACTGGATGTGGTTGGCCTTGTGCTGGGCCATCATCTGGTCGCGTGAGACGCCGTAGGTGACGCCGTGCATGATGGGCCACTGCCAGGTGGTGTCCTTCCAGCGACGTTCGGTTTCCTCGCGGGGCAGTTCGACGACGCCGCCGCGTCCGAGGTCCATGCAGAGCCGGCCGCCGGGCTTGGAGCCATCGACCCAGATGCGGGACCAGACGATTTCGCCGACCTTGGAGATGCCGCGGAGGGTTGAGCCGCCGAGTCGGAAGTACATCGCGGGCTGACGGAAGCCTTCGGCGCCCTGCCATCCGCCGACGAAGTGGGCCGGCGGCGCGGAGCCGCTGATTTCAAAGACCCAGACGTAATCCTTGACGGTGTTGCTCTTGTCCCAGTCGCCCCATCGCAGGTCGTGGAGGGTGTTTTCCACGGGCTGGCCGAGGGATTTGTGGACGCGGTAGGTCAGCAGGCCGTCGAGGCCCGCGCATTCATCGACTTCGTTGAAGTGGGGTAGCGGCTCGCCCTTGTACAGTTCGCGGTCGCCGACATGGTTCCACACGGCCGGTCGGTCGGCGTTGTTCAGCGTGCCTTCGACAAGATCGCTGGCGGGCATCAGATCCTTCAGGCCCTGCTGGTACTGGATACCGATGGTGTGGCAACCGAAGTCGTCGGCGATGCGCAGCGCGGCGGCGTACATGCGGCACTGCTGGAGCACCTGGGCTTCGGTCAGATCGGTGGCTTCATTGGGGCCGAAGCTGAACTTCATGCCGCGGTCGAGATACCACTGGTAAATCCGCTTGGCGTCGTCGGCATGCACGCGGGTGGATTCGTGGTACAGGGCGGACTGGCTCAGCCGCTCCTTGTACACGCCGGTGGGATTGAGCAGATGGTCGGGGATGATGGCGTTGAACATGCCCATGCAGCCCTCGTCGAAGACGCCCATGATGGCCTTGTCGCGTTGGAGCTGGGAGGCCAGTTGTTCGCCGAGTTTGACGGCCTTGGCGGGCACTTTCACGTTCTTGAGCGCCTTGACGTGATCGGTCTTGTGCTTGCACGAGCCGGTCTTGAGCCACTTGGCCAGTTGGGTCTTGAAGTAGTCGTCGCTGTTGAAGTCTTCGCTCCAGAGGGTGGAGTAGGCGACGCCGGCCTTGGTCATCGAGCCGTTGAGGTTGAGCATGCCGACCAGGCCGGGCCACGTGCCGGACCAGTTGGCGACGGTGAGGATCGGCCCGTGGTGGGTGATCAGGCCGTGCAGCAGGTGGTGCGAATACTGCCAGACCGCCTCGGCGACGATCAGCGGCGCGTCGGGGTCGATGCCCGCGAAGACGCACATGCCTTCCTTCTGCGAGCCGATGAAGCCGTGCTTCTCCTCTTCCTTGTAGGGATGGGCGCGGACCAGTTCGTAGTCGGCGGCGGCGACGGCCTTGGCCAACTCCTGCTCCATCGCCAGTTGCGCGGCCCAGCAGTTCTGATTCGCGGACAACCGCAGATCGCCGTTGGCGACCAGGAGAACTTTCTTGCTTGACTTGGTTGACTTGATGCTTGTCTTGGTTGCTTTCGCCATGATGGCTGGCCTTTCCTGGTGATGTTGAACCGGATCATTCAGTCAAAACCGGAGCGACCATGATAACCCGGTCGCGTCACGCAAGCGACCGACCCCGGAAGTTTTTACATGCCGGAACGAGCCGGAAGCGTCCGCGACGGTCCATCTTCGCCAACCATCGCGGGTGAAGCGCGGAAGGACTTCCGGGGGCCGTCATGACGTTTCCGGCTCGTTTCGGATTGGGGTGAGTCGATCCCGAACATCCCTGGCCGTCCGGCGGACCATGACGTCCTCCGTCTGTTGGGCTAGCTGCGCCACCTGTTCCCGCAGCATGGGGTCATCCTGCCGTGCCAGGCTGTTGCCCGCGGCGATCAAGGCATTGCGGATCCACATGTTCAGCTTGATGCGCTTCAGTGCTGATCGTTTAAGCACGGCCTGTCGCGTCGCTGCGTTCCATCGCAGCAACTCGGTCAGCGGCGTCGCTGGACCCGGTGGCCTTGGGGCGTACTGCGGCAACACGGGCGGCGGTGTTTCGCCGGTCTTGTCCGCGATCCGGTTGTACGGGCAGACGTCCTGGCATACATCGCAGCCCGCGACCCAGTCACCCATGCCATCGTGCAATGCCGGATCGATCAGGCCTCGGTGTTCGATCGTCAGATAGCTGACACAGCGCGACGCATCCACGCGATACGGCTCAATGCACTGAGTCGGACATGCGTCGATGCACCGCGTGCAGTTTCCGCAGTGGTCCGTCACCGGCTTGCGGTCGCGGCGCGGCTCAATCGCCAGCGTGGTGACGATGCAACCGAGCAGGAACCACGAACCATGTTGGGGATGGATCAGCAGCGTGTGTTTGCCGATCCAGCCCAGTCCCGCGCGGGCGGCATGTTCGCGTTCGAGGATGGGAGCGGTGTCCACCGTGGTGAGGAACTTGTGGCCAAGGTAGAGCGGGCGCAGGCGATCCGCCAGTTCGTGCAGACGGTCTTTCAGGATCGCGTGATAGTCATCGCCCCAGGCGTAGCGTGCCACTTTTCCTGAGGGCATCGGCGGCGGCGGGGGGGTGCTGACCTGACGATACGCGTCCGCGACGCAGAGAATCGACTTCGCGCCGGGCAACAGTTTGCGGACATCGAGCCGAACGTCGAGGTCTTCCGCCATGTAGGCCATGTCGCCATGCCTGCCGTCGGCGATCCATTGCCGCAGCACATCGCCATGTGCAGCAGGCTGCGCATCCGTGACAGCCAGCAGGGCAAAACGCAGATCGGCGGCCAGTTCGCTGATCCGTTCTTCCGTGACGTCGTAGGGGGCAGGTTCGGGCGGCTGCATGGCGATCATCACCGCGGCAACGTGCGGTCCAGTTCCTCATCGTGGCGCAGCACCTGGCTGCGGCTGCCGAAGGCCTGGCGCTGTGCCCGCTGCTGGGCGCGATTGAAGACGAAGCGAAGCCTCACCGGCAGAGGCCCGGTGCGGCCGGCATAGAGACGCCGCAGCGCCGCGGCTGTGCGCGGGGCGAACTTCGTCACCAGATCGTCTTCCAGGCTGATGATGTCCCGCGCGGAGCCGGGGTCGCCTTGCCGGCCCGATCGGCCGTACAACTGCCGGTCGATCCGGCCCGCCGTGTGACGTTCCGTGAGAATCACATGCAGTCCGCCGGCTTCCCGCACGCCGGGGCCGAGTTTGATATCCGTGCCGCGACCGGCCATGTTCGTCGCCACCGTGATCGCCCCCGACTGGCCCGCTTTTTTCACGATGTCCGCCTCGATCTTGTGATGCACCGCGTTGAGCACCTGGTGTTCCATGCCTTTCTCTTTCAGCAGGCCGCTGAGATATTCCGATGCTTCGATGGATCGCGTGCCCACCAGCACGGGCCGGCCAGCGTGGCGCATCTGCTCGATCTCCGACACCACCGCCGCCCAGCGGTCCACCGACCGGACGAAGATCAGGTCCGGCATTTTCACCCGCTGGATCGGACGGTTCGTCGGGATGATTCGCACGGGCAGGTTGTACGTCGTCTCCAGTTCCGGGATCGCTTCCGCGGCCGTGCCCGTCATGCCGCACAGATGCGGATACTGCTTGAAATAACGCTGGAAACTCATGCTCGCCAGCGTCTCGCGGTCTTCGGTGACCTCCACGTCGTGCTTGGCTTCCACCGCCTGGTGCAGGCCGTGCTGCCACTGGCGGTCCTGCATGAACCGGCCGGTGTACTCGTCCACGATGACCACCTTGTCCTCGACGAGCTGGTACTGCACGCCAAGCTGATAGCAATGCTCGGCGGTCAAAGCCTGCTCGATCAGTTCATCGCGCCGGCGCGGGGAACGCCAGAAGACGCTTTCGTCGTCGTGGAGCATGTTTTCGACGAGGTCGCGTCCGTCGTCGGTCAGCTTCACCCTTCGCTTGCGCGGCTCGACGACGAAATCCCGGTCCGGCTTCAGTTTCAGCGCCATCTCTCGCGCCCGCTTGTACAGCGGCGCGTTGCTGTCCTCGCCGCGAGCCTGCGCGATGATCAGCGGCGTCACGGCTTCGTCGATCAGCACGGCGTCCAGTTCGTCGACAATGGCCACGAAAACGCCGGGAATGAGCACGGCCTCCGCACCCGCGCCGCGCCGGCCCTGAAGCATCCAACGCGCCGTCACCGGGTCCGTGATCCGCCCGAGTTTGAGCTGGTCGCGCAGCCAGTCGGCCACCAGCTCCTTTTGCGTGAGGTAGGTGATCGGCTGGCGGTAAATCCGGCGACGGTCCGGCTCCTGCGTTTCGCCCGTGATCGCCCCGGCAACCAGCCCGCACCGGCGGTAGATCGGCATGCGCCCGTCCGCGTCGCGCTCGGCAAGGTAGTCGTTGACCGTGATGACATGCACGGGCCGTCGCAGCCAGCCGAGGGTGCAGGCCGCCAGCGTGGCGGTCAGCGTCTTGCCTTCACCGGTGACCATTTCCACGATCTGCCCGTGGAACAGGCCCATCGCGCCCATGAGCTGCACGATGTAGGGATATTCGCCGGTCTGCCGTCGGGCCACCTCGCGCACAGCCGCGAAAGCCTCACGCACGTGCACGGGTTCGTACTTCCGCCGCGCCAGCACGGATCGCACTTCAATGACTTTTTCATCGAGCTGCGCGTCGGTCAGGTCTTTCCACGCCGGCCCCAGCAGATCCGTCGCTTCGGCTTCCTGCTTGAGATAAGGCAAATTCATCTTGCCGTGCTTGATCCGCGCGATCCACCGGCTGGCCATGGCGTCCAGCCCCTTGCGAGGCTCCTCACGCTGCCGCCGCGTCCGCAACGTGAACCACATCGCCAGATCGGATTGAATCGGTGTCATGCCCATACGTGTGGAAACCAGTGTACGGTATTTACCGGCTGTTTAGCGGTGCGGCCGAAGGCCCGTCCCCGGAACCGCCCGGCGCGGCCCCATGCTCGCAGCACGGCGACATCGTCCCCGATGTCGCACCCTCCGCGCAATGTTCATGCGACATCATCGACCGCGTGACCATCCATCCGCCGGTGAGGATGAGCATCACGGCGGCGAGTCGTCCGCCCTGTGCTCTCCACTTCGGCGACAGTTTCCTGTTCAGCAGTTTCGCCGCGCCGATCACCGCCGACAGCGACGGCAGCGTGCCGATGCCGAAGACCATCATGCCCAGCGCGCCGTGCCAGGGCGAGGGCATCGACGCGCTGACCACCAGCATTGCCCAGACCAGCCCGCAGGGGAGAAAGCCCATGATGACGCCGAGCATGACGCGGGGCCAGACGCCTTGGCCGTGGATGAGGTTGCGGAACCACGGCAGCGCGCCGAAGCGTTTGACGCCGCACTGGGCCGCGTGTTCGAGCTTGAAGCCGGGGATGACGCCGAGCATCGCCACGCCGCTGAGCGCCACCGCCGCCGCCAGTGCGATTCCGATGCCCTGTTGCCAGCCCATCGCCGCTGATCCGTGGCGCATCTGTTCGCCCAGCAGGCCGGCCGCGAAGCCCATCAGCATGTACGTCCAGATGCGGCCCGCGTGATAACCCGCGAAGTCCATCACCAGCGACGTCCGTTTGCCGCCTTGCGAAAAAGTCTGTGAAAATCCAAGCAGAATCGGCCCGCACATCCCCACGCAATGCAGCGATCCGGCCAGACCCGCCAGCAGCATCGACGTCAGAATGGCAACCGTAGCCTGATCCATCGGTGTTTATCTTATCCGCCGCTCGCGGCGTCGCGGAAACCTTTCCTCTTCCGCCATTGTCTTCACCGGCCCTGCGGCGGACAATGTGGGACTTCTTTGGAACAGGATCATGGTGCGACGTCACGGGTCGGTGTTTTCCAAATCCCTGCTGGCGGCCATGCGGCGACCAACGGAGGCGATCCGCGTTTCTCCATTGCTGCTGGAAGTGGCAGCCCAACCGCCTGACGGCGTCTTTCAACGGCTGGACTCCAGCCCTCAGGGCTTGACGACCGACGAAGCGCAACACCGTCTGGACAAGCATGGTCCCAACGTCGTCACCCGCGAAACTCCGTTCCCGCGACTGCGCATTCTCCTGCACGCCTTGACCAATCCACTGGTCATCCTGCTCTCCCTGCTGGCGGGGCTGTCCGTCGTCACCGGCGATGTCCGCGATGCCGTGGTCATGATGATCATGGTCGTGCTGGGCTTGGTGCTGCGCCTGGCGCAGGAGGCCAAAGCCGATGCCGCGGCCGCGAGTCTCAAGGCGATGATCAGCGTCACCGCCACGGTGATGCGCAACGGCAAGCCCACTGAAATTCCCGTCAGCGAAGTCGTGCCCGGCGACGTCGTGCGGCTGGCGGCCGGCGACATGATCCCCGGCGACGTCCGCCTCGTCAGCGCCAAGGACCTGTTCGTCATCCAGGGCGCGTTGACCGGCGAATCGTTTCCCGTGGAAAAATTCGACGTTCCTTTCGCCGGCAGCACTTCCGGGGGAGCGGCCGACATCCGCAACGCCTGCTTCCTCGGCGCCAGCGTCGAGTCCGGATCCGCCCTCGGCGTCGTCGTTGCCACCGGCTTTGACACCTATCTCGGCGGCATGGCGCACTCGCTTGCCGCACCCTTGCCGCCGACCAGCTTCGACCGCGGCGTCAGCAAGTTCACATGGCTGATGATTCGCCTGATGCTCGTCATGGTTCCACTGGTGTTCCTCATCAACGGGTTGACGAAGCACGACTGGACGCAGGCGTTCTTCTTCGCCCTTGCTGTGGCGGTGGGGATGACGCCGGAAATGCTGCCCATGATCGTTTCCGTCTGCCTCTCCAAGGGCGCCATCGCCATGTCGGGCAAGAAGGTCATCGTCAAGCGACTCAACAGTATCCAGAACCTCGGCGCGATGGATGTTCTCTGCACCGACAAGACCGGCACGCTCACACTCGACCGCGTCATCCTCGAACGCTACTGCAATGTCGTCCGCGAGGACGACGAAGGCGCGCTGGAACTGGCCTACATCAACAGCCACTTTCAGACGGGCCTGCGCAACCTGCTCGACCGTGCCGTGCTGCAGCACCAGGAATTGCACGGCGAACTGGGTGTGTCCCGGTACGCTCGCGTCGACGAAATTCCCTTCGATTTCACGCGGAGGATGATGTCCGTCGTGGTCAGCGACCCGGACGGTAAACGCCAGATTATCGCCAAGGGCGCGCCGGAATCGGTCTACAGCCGGTGCAGACAATTTGAACTGGACGGCCAGTTCTATCCCATGACGCAACTGCTCATGGATGAATTGAAGGATGAGTACGAGCAACTCAGCGCCGATGGTTTCCGGGTGCTGGCGCTGGCGTACCGGGAAGTGCCCGCGCAGTCGGCGTATGGGAAAGACGACGAGCGAGACCTGATTCTCAAGGGATATCTGGCGTTTCTCGATCCGCCGAAGGACAGTGCCGTGCAGGCGGTGGCGGCGATGCGGAAGCACGGCATCGCCGTGAAAGTCCTCACCGGCGACAACGAACTGGTGGCGCGGAAAATCTGCCGCGACGTGGGCATTCCCGTCGAAATGTCGCTCTCCGGCAGCCAGATTGAAGCGATGTCCGATGTCCAGCTCGCCGACGCGGCGGAAAAGGCGTCGCTGCTGGCGAGGCTTTCCCCGGGACATAAGCAGCGGGTGATTCGCGCGCTTCAGTCGCGCGGGCATGTGGTGGGTTTCCTCGGCGACGGCATCAACGACGCGCCGGCGCTGCGCCAGGCGGATGTGGGCATTTCCGTGGACACGGCCGTGGACATCGCCAAGGAATCCGCCGACGTGATTCTGCTGGAGAAGAATCTGCTCGTCCTGGAGGAAGGCGTGCTGGAAGGCCGAAAGGTCTTCGCCAACATCGTCAAGTACATCCGCATGGGAGCCAGCTCCAACTTCGGCAACATGCTTTCCGTCGTCGGGGCCAGCGCGTTTCTGCCGTTTTTGCCCATGTTGCCGATCCAGATTCTGACCAACTGTCTGTTGTACGATTTTTCCCAGGTTCCCATCCCGACGGACGACGTGGAGGAGGAACAGATCGCCAGGCCCACGCCTTGGGACATCGGGCAGATCACGCGATTCATTCTGCTGGTGGGGCCTTGCAGTTCCATCTTCGACTATGCGACGTTTTTCGTGATGCTGTATCTGTTCAAATGCTGGGATCCGGGCAAGGCGTCGTTGTTCCAGACGGGCTGGTTTGTGGAGTCGCTGCTCACGCAGACGCTGATCATCCACATCATCCGGACGCGGAAGATTCCGTTCATCCAGAGCCGGGCGAGCTGGCCGCTGACGATGACGTCGCTGATCATCGGCGTGGTGGGCATCGGGCTGGTGTATTCGCCCTTGGCGTCGTCGCTGGATTTCACGCCACTGCCGCCGTTGTACTGGCCGCTGCTGGCGGGAATCCTGCTGGGCTACACGCTGCTGACGCAGGGGATGAAGGTGTGGCTGATGCGGAGGAAGTGGATTTGAGGTTGAGGGGACGATTCAAGAATCCCATGGATTCACGGAGCACCGCTCACGCATGGGCGTCCCCCGCGAGTCATAGGATCAATTCTCAATTCAGCGATGCGACGTGGAACGCGGCGGCGGCGAGCGTCAGGACGATGAAGAAACTGCAGAAATCGGTGATGGTCGTGGTGATGGGGCTGGAGGCCATGGCGGGGTCGAGACCAAGGCGGGTCATCAGCAGGGGAATGCAGCCGCCGATGGTCACCGCCAGGAGGATGGTCAGCGGCATGGCGGAGGCGACGGTGAGGCTGATGCCGTGATCGCCGCGGAGGAGCCAGGAGACGGTGAAGAGGAGCAGGGACATGGCGATGCCGGTGAGGACGCCGCAGGCCAGTTCCTTGCCCCAGACGCGCAGGGCGTCGGCGGGTTTGGCCAGACCGAGGGTCAGTTCGCGCATACTGACGGCGACGGCCTGATTGCCGGCGGCGCCGCTGAGGCCCGCGACCATCGGTAAAAAAATCGCCAGCCCCGGGTTTTTCCCGATCAGCGGCTCGTAAGCCATGATGACAAATGCGCCGGCGAGGCTCATGCCCATGGTCGGACCGAGGAACGCCATGCGACGCGCCGCGCGGGTCCAGATCGGCATCGTGCGCAGCTCATCGCCCATGATGATGCCGCCGAATCGCATCAGGGTCTTTTCCGACCGCGCGCTCAGCGCTTCCTGCACATGGGCCCGGCGGACAACGCCCACGAGTCGGCTCGATTCGTCCACCACCGGCGCGACATGGCAGTCGTGACGATCGAAAAACTCCTCCAGCACGTCCAGGCTCGTCGTCACCGGCACGGATTCGACGTCCGTCCGGTTGAGCGTGGCGATTGGCGTGCCGTGAGGCGCCAGAACGAGATCCTTGATCCGCACCACGCCGCGAAGGGCATTGTCGCCCGCTTCGACGAGGTAGATGTACTGCACGTCGTATTCGGCGTATTTCCCGGCATTGCCCCGCAGGTCCGCCAGCACCTGGTCGACGCTCTGGTCAGCGCCGAAGGCCAGGTAGTCGGTCACCATGATGCCGCCGGCGGTGTCCGGTTCGTACTGCGACAGGCGGCGGACGTCGGCCGCTTCGACCGGGTCCATGCGCTCGATGATGGCCTGGGCATCCTGCTCATCCAGTTCGGAGAGCATGTCAACCTGGTCATCGCTGTCGAGTTCATCGACGAGGGCGGCGGCCTGCTCGGCGGGCAGTTCCTCGAGCATGTCCGCCGCCTGGGCGAACGACAGGTCGTCCAGCAGGTCGGCCGCTTCGTCCGGGTCCAGCAACGTCAGCAACTGCTGCTGTCGCGTTTCGGTCATGCGCGACAGCGTGCGGGCCAGTTCGCCGGAAGGCAGCGTGCGCCAGTATTCCTCCACCGCTTCGGCGTCGCCTGCGTCGAGCAGTTCCGTGAGCCGTTCCCACGGTTCGAGCGTCGTGGATTCGGTGGTCATGACGTGACGCTTTCCGCGGCGAGGGCTGATTCCCACCGTTGCAACTGCTGGACATCCGTGGTGTCCAGTCGCAGCGGCGTCAGCGTGCCGAAGCCTTCAAAGAGCAGGGACACATCGCTGTCGGGCGGCATGTGCCGGAACCGCATGCCGCTGTCGGCACGGAAGCAGCGTCGTCCCTCGGCGTCCTGTTCCGCATGATAGAGGTCGGCAAGCGGACTGCTGGAGAGCGGCGCGACGCGCCAGCCGCGAGGCTGATCCGCGTCGTCGAGGATGGGCACGTTGAGGTTGAGCAGCGTGTGGGGATCGAGCTTGTGCCGCAGCAGTTGGCCCAGGATGGGTTTGACCGCATCGGTGGCATGGCGCCAGCGCGTGCGGCTGAACTGACCGATGTGAAGGCTGACGGCCAGGGCGGGCAGGCCGAAGATGGCCGCTTCCCGCGCGGCGGCGACGGTGCCGGAGTAAAGCACGTTGACGCCGACGTTCGCCCCGGCGTTCATGCCACTGACGACCACGTCGAACGGGCCGAGATTGAGGCTGGACAGGCCGATTTTCACGCAATCCGCGGGCCAGCCTTCCACCGCCACGCCCTGACCCAGCGTGCGACCGCAGTGGGTACGGATGTCCCCGGTCCACGTGGGCACGGGACGATGGAACGTCACGGCATGGCTGGTGGCGGATTGCACCGTGGAAGGCGCGACGACCACGACCTCGCCCAGGTCGAGCAGGGCTTCGTACAAGGCTGCCAAACCGGGTGCGCCGATGCCGTCATCATTGGTCAGGAGAATTTTCATGGAGCGGGAATTGTACGGGGGATGACGCGGGGGAAAAATGCCGGACACACAGTGTCCGGCTCCGCGGCTTGATGTCATCGGAGCCGGACTCTGTGAGTCCGGCATTCCCGCCGTGCGTTACACTCCACGCACCATGCGAGGCACGCTGAACGACTGGCAATGGCTGATGTCCGAATCCGCACAAGCCCTGCGAAACGCGGTGGCATCGTGCGATCCATCGGATGTGGCGGCTGTGACGAAGCTGCGACAGGCGTGGGACGCGGATCGCGTGGCTCTTGCGCTGGACTGGGCGCTGGCGCGGCGGAAGGCGAAAGTGAAATGGCCGGACGTCGCTGATCGCATTGTCGCGGACCCGGCGGGGGTGGAGCAGGCCAGTTCACACGCGGTTGCCGCATGGAAAGCCCGGCGATTCGCGGGCGTCCAGGGGCCTGTGCTGGATTTGTGCTGCGGCATCGGCGGCGACGCCATGGCGATCCATCCTGTCGCGCCATGTGGCGTGGTGGCGGTGGATGTGCATTCGGCGCGGGCATGGATGGCGTCGCGCAACGCGAGCTGCCCCGCCGTGACGGCGGATGTGTCTCAACTCAATTTGCGGGGCGCGACCTATCACCTGGACCCGGCAAGGCGGGATGAGCGGGGCAAGCGGTCGCATCAACTTGCGGACCATCAGCCGGGGCCGGCGTTCTGGCGGCGGTTGTTCGAGCAATGTCCCGATGGCGCGGTGAAACTGGGGCCGGGGGTGGACGTGACGGAGCTGGCGCTGCCTGCGGAATTGCCTGCGGAATGGGAATGGATCAGCGAACACGGCACGCCTGTGCAGGCGGTGCTGTGGACGGGCAGGTTCGCGCAGGGTCCGCGTCGCGCCACCGGTCTGCCCGCCTGTCACACGCTGGCCGGCGAACCGGTTCCGTTACAGGATGGGCTGCCTGGACGCTATCTTTTCACCGTGGACCCGGTGGTGGAGCTGTCGGGCCTGCTGGGCAACCTCGCCGCAACTCACGGGCTGCACACCATCCATTTCCGCACGGGCATGCTCACCGGCGATGAGCTTGTCTCCAGCCCCTGGCTTACCGCGTTTGAAGCCCTGGCGTGGCTGCCCTGGCGACCGCGGAAGATGCAGCAGTGGCTCAGGGACCACGACGGCGGGATCGTGGAGATCAAATCGCGCGGCGGATCGGTGAATACGGATGCGATGCAGAAACAACTGCGCGGCAACGGCGATACGGGATATGTCGTGTTTGCCGTGAAGATGGGGCACGAGATGCGGGCGGCGATGGCGCGGCGGATACCCTTTGGATCCCGATGATTTCCGCGACGCCGCAAGCGGCCAAGCGGCGATAAAAGAACAGCACCGCGCTGTGAAGCAACGGTGCTGGTGGGAAGAGAGAGCAACGTCAGGTCCATTTAGGATACCGAAAGAGCCGGGGGCATCAAGAGCGATTTTCATCAGCAAACAGGCAAAAGATCACGTGCAATGGATTTGCCGTGGTCCTGCGAATCGAATTGGCGTCCATCACGTCCGCGCGGAATTATTTGCTTCCGGGGGCCAGCAGTTCGGCGAGCAGGCCTTTTTGCGCGTGCAGACGGTTGTGGGCCTGGGGAAAAACCCGGCTTTGCGGGCCGTCCATGACCTCGTCGGTGATTTCCCAGCCTCGGTGGGCGGGCAGGCAGTGCAGGACGATGGCGTGCGCGGGGGCCTGGCTCATGAGTTCCGCATTGACCTGGTAATCGGCGAAGACCGCCTTGCGGCTGGCTGCCTCGGCTTCCTGGCCCATGGAGACCCACGTATCGGTGTAGACGACGTCGGCGTAATGCACGGCATCGCGGGCGTCCTGGGTGATCTCAAACGACATCGAGGGCACGTGTGACATGATGCGGGCGACGAACTGTTTTTCCAGCTCGTAGCCGGGAGGACTGGCGAGGATGAAGTTCATGCCGAGTTTGCCGCAGATGGTGGCAAGGCTGCGGGCGACGTTGTTGCCGTCGCCGATGAAGGCCACGGTCGTGCCCGCGATGGCCCGGCCGAACTCATCCATGATGGTCATCACATCCGCCAGCGCCTGGCAGGGATGCGAGTAGTCGCTGAGCGCGTTGATGACGGGGATGCTGCCGTAGCGGGCCATGTCCACGAGTTTGCTGTGCTCGAAGACTCGGGCGGCTATGCCGTGGACCATGCCCGAAAGGACGCGGATGACATCCGCCACGCTTTCCCGCTGACCAACGCCGACGCCTTCCTGCCCGAGGATGATCGCGTGTCCGCCGAGTTCCACCATGGCCTGCTCGAAGCTCACCCGCGTGCGCAGGCTCGGTTTCTCGAACAGCACCGCCAGGCTCTTGCCCGCAAGGATCGGCACATGAGCCTGGCCCTTGCGCCGCTGGTCCCGCAGCGCCAGGCCGCGATCCAGCACCTGATTGAGCCACGATCCGGAAACTTCCGCGATGGAAATGAAATGCTGCATGGCTTGCCCTTCCCGCCTTCCACGACGTCAACGACATGGCGGCGGCTCGTGGCGCGGCTTACGTCGCGCTGGAGCCTAGAACGATTTCCGTCCCGATGCCCTGCCCGGTGTAAATCTCCAGCAGCAGGGAATGACGGATTCTCCCGTCGATGATGTGCACCTTGTTCACCCCGCCTTCCAGCGCGGCGAAACTGGCTTCAACCTTCGGCAACATCCCCGCCGTGATGAGTCCGCGTTTGACCAGGTCCTCGATGTCCGCCTTGGTCAGGTGCGAAGCGAGGCTTTCCGCTTCATCGCTGGTCCGGATGCCGTGCGTGTCGGAGACGAGCATCAGCTTCTCGGCGCGGACGGCGGCGGCGACGTGGCCCGCGACGTTGTCCGCGTTGACGTTCAGCTTCCCGCCGGAAGGATCCCGCGCGATCGGCGCGATCACCGGGATGTAGCCCGCTTCCGTCACCGCCGTCAGCAGCTTGCCGTTGACCCACTCGACTTCGCCGACCTGGCCGATGTCCACCCTCCGCGTCCGGCCCGGTTGCTGCTCGTCTTCCATCTGCAGAAACAGCCGCTTGGCGAACACGGCACAACTCGACAGGCTGTGCAATCCCATGGACTTGTGGCCCGCCGCGTTGATCTGCTCGCAGATCTGGGCGCAGACCTCGTTGACCAGCACATGCTCGGCGATCGCCAGCGTGCGCTCGTCGGTGTACCTGCGGCCTTGGACGAACCGGGCCTCCAGTCCCGCCTGCTGCATCGCGGCCGTGATGCTCTTGCCGCCGCCGTGGACGAGGATCGGCTTGATGCCCACCGCCGCCAGGAAACAGACGTCGCCGATCAGGCTCGACAGCGTCGCCGGCTCGTCCATGATCGAACCGCCGACCTTGACGACCACGCGTTTGCCGGCGAATCGCCGGATGTATTCGTGCGCTTCGACCAGCGCCGCCGCCTTGTCAATGGCCTTCTGCATGGCCCTTGCCCTTTGCGTACCAAACCACCTTGGGGGAAAACGGAGCAGTTTACCCGCTTGCGCCGCCGCCGCAACGTGCCGGATGCGTCAGAAGTTGGTGTCCCCGCCTTCTCGGTCTACCATGATGGTCCTGCCCGCCGGAAGGAGCTTGCCGATCATGCGTTGGACCCTGTTGATCCTGACTGTCCTGGCGTTCGGATGCGAAGATCGTTCCACGCCGCCCGTATCGCCTACGCCATCGGAAACGCCCCACGTTTCCTGCTGTCTGGTCCCGACCACCCAGCCGCTTGCGGCGTCGCGGGAACCAACTGCAACCACGCAACCCGCCACCCAACCCGCCGAAACCCGCGCCAGCCCTTGGATCGAACCCGGCCAGCGCGAACAATTCGACCTGTCCTTCCGCATGACCGACCAGGACGGCAAGGAACATCGGCTCTCCGATCTGATCAACAAACCCACCGCCATCACCTTCATCTACACGCGATGCCCGGACCCGAAAATGTGTCCCGCCACGACGCTGCGCATGGCGAACCTGCAGCACGCCGCCTCCGAAGCGGGACTGGGATCCCAGGTGCAACTGGCGCTGATCAGCTACGACCCGGCCTACGACACGCCGGCAAGGCTCAAACGCTGGGGCGACGATCACGGCATTCGCTTTTCCGCCAGGCCTCACGTGCTGATGCTCCGTCCGCGCGTGGATGAGTTCCGCGATCTGCTGACGGAACTTCAGATCGACCTGATGCCTCAGGCCGACGGTTCGTTTCTGCATCGGGTGGAGTTGATTCTCGTGGACCGCCAGGGCCGGTATGTGCGCGACTACCTCGGCGGCACGTGGGACAACGCCAGTGTCGCGGCGGACCTGAAGAAACTTGCGGACGAGCGGGCCCAGTGACCGAAGGTCCAAATCCGAAATTGGGTATTCCGTTGACTCCAGTC
>JADLAP010000390.1 GCA_020848195.1 Phycisphaeraceae bacterium | reverse complement strand
GGCATCCAACAAGTGTCTGAACTGTCTGTTTACGATGTATTGGGCCAATGTATTTTGCCAAAGAGCCCTATTCATGAAAATGTGAGCTTGAATATTAACAACGCCCCTGCCGGAATTTATTTTCTGCACCTGCAGTCCAGCGGATCCGCGGTAGTACTTAAAATGATCAAAGAGTGATCCTATGAGACTGATTGCCGCAATTGTTCTTGTATTCATTTTCCTGTCAGATCAATCCTGCCTGTCCCAAACGACTGCCGAAAAGCCCAAAAAGTAAAAGTGTAGATTTCAGACCGGCCTGTACCTTGGCTCCTATTTTGCCAACAAATACACCGCATCCCTTTATGACGGCTATGGTTATGATGCTGACGGAAATAGAAATGATTTC
The DNA here is from genome assembly GCA_020848195.1 of Phycisphaeraceae bacterium. Taxonomy (GTDB): domain Bacteria; phylum Planctomycetota; class Phycisphaerae; order Phycisphaerales; family Phycisphaeraceae; genus JADLAP01. Next base: position 729 of record JADLAP010000390.1, on the reverse strand, counting down.
TTCAGCAGTTTCATGTACCGCAGGATCGTGGTGGAATTAGGGGGCGGATCAGGACAAACGGATTACGTTGCGCAGGCACTGGGTGTCAACCAGGGAGAATGGGCATTTGATGAAACGGATATGCCGCTCAAAATGAGATACAATCCGGTGATCATGGTGGGCATTAACTTCAACTATGCTGTGACAAAAAAAGATTTTTTCCTGCTGGACGTAAATGCGTCCAAATTAACGCTCAGCGGGAACTTCAGCATTGTGATCACTACCCCTCCCCTCGGCCCTCAGCAGCCCGGTTACCAGAACATACAGGCTTTCGGAATTACCGGAGGGGAACAGAGGCTTATTTTTCATGCCGGCTACAGAAGGATTTTAGGAGAGGATGAGATATTCAATTTATTTATCGAGGGCGGGCCATCCTTCAACATGACAAAGTACCTCAGAAATCAGGCTGCGATCAATTCCCTGCACATTGACCTCTCGGCCTATTACAACCAACCCTACTATCCAACGTACCGGGCAAGGTACCTGAATGGGATCGGAATGGGCGCCTTTGCAGGCCTGGGGTTGAACATAGATGCCAATGAGAACTGGAGCATACAATTACTGTATTCTCCTTCTTACGAAAAAATAAATTTAGGAGAGGCGCCCAAACTCAAATTGCAGCATTCGGCCGGGATGAGGGCGTTTTACACGTTGTAATGCCTGCGATCATTTCTTTTCCTTTTCGGTCTC
>JADLAP010000389.1 GCA_020848195.1 Phycisphaeraceae bacterium | reverse complement strand
CACAGCAAGAGACAGCCGTGCTGTTATGCTGTTTTTTTTCATAAATGCTCGATGCGGATCATACAGGGCGGTTCGGTCACGCTCCCAAGCGCGCCGATGGCCTTGACCGCCGAGAGCATCGCCGATTCGGGCGTCTCGTGCGTGGTCAGCACCAGCTGCACCGTTTCTTCCGGGTTGTGCGAATGCTGGATGAAGGAGCGCAGGGAAATTTTTTCCTTCTTGAACAGCGCGGTGATTTCGGCGAGTACGCCGGGTTCATCAATCACGGCCAGCCGGAGGTAATAGGAGCAGCGCAGAGCCTCCATGCCGACAGTATTGATTTTCTTCAGCGTTTTGACGGCAAGCGTCAGCGGCTTGTAATTCACGCCGCGGGCGATATCGAGAATGTCGGCGACCACCGACGACGCCGTCGGCCCCGCGCCCGCGCCGTGCCCTTCAAACAGCACCGTGCCGCAGGCGTCGCCCTCGACCTGCACGGCGTTATACACGCCGCCGACGGCGCCCAGCGGCGAGTCCTTCCGCACCATGCAGGGATGCACGCGCTGTTGCAGCCCGCGCTCGGTCATGGTGGCGACGCCCAGCAATTTAATGGCGTAGCCCAGCTCGTCGGCGAATTCCATGTCGCGCAAGCGGATGCCGCGGATGCCTTCGACATACACCTTGTCGATGGCGGGCGGCGTGCCGTAGGCGAGGCTCGCCAGGATGGCGATCTTGTGCGCCGTGTCGATGCCGTCGATGTCGAAGCTCGGCTCGGCTTCGGCGTAACCTCTCGCCTGCGCGTCTTTCAATACCTCGTCGAAGCCGTACTTCGCCTCCCACATGGTGGTGAGGATGTAGTTGCAGGTCCCGTTTAAAATACCGGCGATGCGCCGGAAGCGGTTGGCCGAAAGCCCGTCGCGCAGCGACTTGATAATGGGGATGCCGCCCGCCACCGCCGCCTCGAAGGCGAGCACGGCGTTATGTTCCTCGGCCAGCCTGGCAAGCTGAACGCCATGATGGGCGATCAGCGCCTTGTTGGCGGTGACCACCGCTTTCCCGTTGGTGAGCGCCGCTTCCACGAGGCGGCGCGCCACGCCTTCCGATCCGCCGATATTCTCGACGATCAGGTCGATGGCCGGGTCGTTCGCCAGCTCGATGGGATTTTCCACCCACTTGAACCCATCGAGCCTGATGCCGCGATCCTTGCCTTTATTGCGAGCGCTGACCGCGACCACTTTAATGGCGCGGCCGCAACGTTCGGCCAGCAGGTCGGCCCGCTCGGTCAATATCTTCAATGTCCCGGCCCCGACCGTTCCCAGCCCGGCGATGCCGACGCGCAATGCTTCCGTCATACGGCCTTCTCCATTTCCCGTACCTGCT
>JADLAP010000260.1 GCA_020848195.1 Phycisphaeraceae bacterium | reverse complement strand
GCAAGTCACTGCTTTCCCCGGATGTTGCGTCTACCTACGCAAGAACCGGAAGAAACAGATTTCACACCATTGCACACCTTCCATCGGCAACCATCCATCGCATCACCCGCCACTGCCCTTCACATGGATATGCATGGATCATCCGTTCCTCGATCTGCTTTTGTCTGTCGAAGTCGGGGGGAAACGATCGTAGGAAGCCAGGATGTTCGTTCCCCGGTGACTGCGGATTGCTTCGCGGGGTGTGATGCCGATCGTCGCGCGGAATACGGTGCTGAAATGGGACGCATGGGTGAAGCCCAGGCGGTCGGCAATTTCCTTGATCGAAAGCGTACTGCGGCCGATCAGCTCCATGGCCCGAGTCATCCGGCATCGCTCACGATACGCTTTGGGAGTCATTCCGAACTCCCTTTCGAACAGCACGCGCAGATGATCGCTCGAGTAACGGCACCGAGCGCACAACTTCTCTAACGATTCCCGGCCCGCAGGGTCGGTTTCAATGAGTGCCTTGAGACGTCCCGCCGGGGTACGAGGGACCGGCGCAGCTTCCGTGTCCAGCAACCACAAAATGGCTGATACGACATGCGCCTCCGCCCGCAGCGTCCGTGACGGCGAAGGTGCCCGGTGAGCTTCGACAATCTGCTCAAAACGGTTTCTCCACTCCCGCAACGCTCCAGCCTCGACGGTCTTGACCATCGGCATGGCTGTCCAATTGCCGTGGTTCCTGATTTCCACGATTCCGTGAGCATTCCCCATGCGAATATCGACGCGGTCCAGCAGGACGCCATAATTGAGACGTTTGGGTGAAAAGTCGAAACTTACCGCAGTTCCCTGGGGGATCAGCAAGAGCAGAGGCGCGGCATGTTCCAACGTTTGGCCTGGATAACTGAACAAGTCCAATCCGCTGACCACCAGACTCAGAAGAGGACGGGGCGCCGTGTAGGTCACTCGCATGGCATACGAATAGGCGGCCGCGTGTCCGATCGTGAATGTCAGCATATATAACCTCGGATATCTATAACTATTCACGGATTCCTGCCCGTGATTGCGATTGAACAACGCTACGGAAATCCTGATAATAGGCGAGAATCGTCGGCTTATGTGGCCACATTGTCAAGCGTGAAGTCAACCAGGTCCGAGTTGGCTCCAGTGTTCAAAATCGGACTCGGAATAATGTAAATGAAGATGATGAACAAAGACATCGGTCTTGGAGTCGTGGGTGCCGGGCTGGGATCGTTCCTGCTGGAGGTCAACCGCGACCCGGGATCTCGCATGCAAGTCCGCAGCGTCTACGATCCCGATCCACACCGTCGCGGGCTTTACTTCGCGGGGAAAGATCTGGCGACGCTGGCCCGGGAATACGATGTGCAGACCATCGATCGCGAGTACGAAGACCTGCTCGACCGCAAGGACATCGACTGTGTGGCCATCTTCTCCCCCTGTCCCTTCCACGCCAAGCAGGCCATGGCGGCCCTTGCCGCCGGCAAGCATGTCATCATCACCCAGCCGATGGCGGTCTCGCTGGACGAAGCACGCGGCATCGTAGCCGCCGCCGACCGGGCGGGGCGCCAGGTCCTCGTGGCGCAATTGATGCGCTGGAACAGAATGTTCCAGCGCATCCACGCTTTAGTCGAAGCGGGCACGTTGGGCGCCGTCCACATGGCGGAAGCCTACTACCTCCATGACATGCGAGGCGTGTTCAACGTTTCCCCCTGGCGGTATCAAATGCCGCAGGACTTCCTCTACGGCGGTGTCTGTCATCCTGTCGATCTGCTGCGGTGGTTTCTGGGAGAAGTGGACGAAGTTTTCGCGTATGGCGGCCGGGCCGGGCTGGACCCGCGATATCCGGCGGACAAACTGGAGAACTTCATCATCTCGCTCAAATTCCGCAGCGGCGTCATCGCGCGCGTGATGGGCGCGTTCGACCTGGTTCATCCGCCCAGTCTGTGGAGCAGGCCATTCCACGGCGTGGGGATCGGTCTCTACGGCGCCAAGGCGTCTTTGTTCAATGATCGAATGGTTCGTGACGGCGCGACCGAAGAAGAGACGATAGCTCCCGACTACACGTTCGATAATCACGCCGGCGAAACTCCGGACATGCTGCATCACTTCGAGGACTGCCTCATCAACGGCCGCAAACCCCTTGTTGACGCCCGAGACGGAGCCCAGATCGTCGCCGTGTGCTCCGCGTGCTGGGACTCCATCCGCACTGGACTTCCGGTCAAAGTAACCCGGGAGTTCGACCAGATGGACGTTGAATAGAGAAGGGCGCGGAAAAGGGGGCGCGAAAGCGCGGAAAGAGCGCGGAAAAGGGAAGAAGTATGGACTTCCCCACAAATGGTAGGCAAATCGGCGTGGTGAAGTCAGGCATGGCCGGCAGGCGTTTGCCATGGCGGCGTGAGCGTGGGTTGGGTGGTGAGGAAGTCCAGGCCTTGGCGGAGCTGGTTGTCCTGGGTGAAGAAGGGATGGAAGCCCTGGGCGTTGAGGCCGTTGGCGTCGTAGCGGTCTCGGCGTGTGGAGACGGCTTTGCCTTCCTTCATGGCCCAGCCCATCCAGCCGAAACCGGCTTCGGCGAGCAGTTCAACGTAAAACCGGGTCACCGCGGCACGAGCGAGGTCATCCAATGCGCCGGGAATGGTTTCGTTGGCCAGCATCGGTTTACCGATGCGCTTGCTCAAATCCGCGAAGCCGGCGATGAGCTTCTGGAGATCGGTTCGGGTGTGGGCATAGGGGTGCGCGCAGAGGACATCGCACAAGGGGGCAAAGAGTTCGACGTTGGCGGCTCCGCCGAGCGTGGCGGTGCCGATGGTGATCGGTTGACGGGCGCCGGCCTGTCGCGCGGCTGCGGCGACCTCGGTGAGCCATGCGTATTCCCGCTTGGCCCAGTCCTCATCGAGATTCGATGCCTGCGGCTCGTTGCATAAATCCCACAACAGAATGCGGGGATCGTTGGCCAGCGGGTTCACGAGCGTCCGAACATATTCAAGCTTGGGTTTCCAATCCCGATACATGTCATCCATGTACTGGCCGCCGTAGTCCCATTGCATGTCGTGCCAGCGGTTGAAGAGGCAGGGCATGGTTTTCATGCCCTGCTCGTCGATGGCGGCGACGGCATCCATGAAACGAGCGGTGATCGTGTCAGGATCGACCATCCATGCGGTGAAGTCGATCCACAGCCGAATGCAGTTGGCGTGGACTTGCGTAGCCAGGGCGACTTCCTCGCGGAAGCGGTTAGGTTCGTACTTCCACCACGCTTCCTCGATGCGCGCGCCCCAGGAGGGGACGACGGTGAATCCGCGAAGCCAGGCATAGTTCGGATAGACGTGCAGAGAGGGTTGTCGCTGGGAAGAGTTCACTGTTGGAGATGCTCCAGATCGTCCAGGTCCTTATGCCGGGCACTGGCACGTTTGTTGGCGATCAAATCGTCGCGGGTGAGGATCGGAACCAAAACGCCATCAATGCTATCGATCACACGGTGGGCGTAACAGGCGTCGAACGACACGCCGGAGATGGCGGTGCATATCTCGATACGCAGTGGCGGCGAGCCGAGACGTACCAGAGATCGTGTTTCCAGAAAAAGATCAGCCGACAACGATGGGACATCAAAACCAAAGCTGCGCAACGCCTCAACCACGCGCTGGGCATTGTCCGGGCGCATCGCGATCCAGATGTTCAAATCCTGCGTGGCGCGCGGATAGCCATGATAGCCCACGGCATAACCGCCGATCAGCAGGTACTCAACGCGGTTCCCGCTGAGTAATTTCAAGAATTCTTTGAAGTCGTCCGGTAGCTGCAGGTCCATAATTCATCTGCCGCAGATGTTCCATGTGGGATAACCGTTCAGCCGGCGTGCGGTTTCGCCACCATTGATCGGTTTTTGGATCGTCGAAGGTGGTGGCGATTTCAACGGCGGAACGATCCAGGCGATGGTCGTATGACAGAGCCATGGACGTATTGTAGGGATGCGAAGGAAAGGGACAATCCAGCGGGATCAGACTCGACCGTCCGGATCGCGTCGCGGGTGCAGCAGTTCGTCAAACCGTTCGACCAGCGGCTCATTCAAGATAGCTGCGAATTCGCAAATCCACTTACGGATGAAAGCCAGGTCCACAGAGGGGTGCAGCGCGAGCAGTTCAACGATGTCGATGCGATCCTGCGGCCGGCGATGGCTTTGTGAATCAGCAGGTCTTCGACGCTGAGAAAACGCACGGGATACCCAGCCACATCGACGGTGACCGCGCGATCGCGGGCTTCCTGCAGGTAGGGTGAGTCCACGAAGCTGAAGTCCACGCCCATGCCGGTTCGCGGGTCGTGGCAGGGCAGGATCTGGGCTTGCATGATGAACGTGACCACATCAACCGGCAGAGGCTGAAGGCGGCAATGCCGGGCGGCATCCAGAACGGGCTGGGCGTCGAACGGTGACAGCACGGTGGTGAAATCCACGTCGCGAGTGAACCGGCTGTGGCCGTGGATGTTGACGGCCTGGCCGCCGATGATGACGTGATGAACGCCACGGTCATCGAGCGCCTTGGCGACGCGGCGAATCAGTTGTTCGTTGCGAGAGGGTCTGGGCAAGCCGGATCTCCGCCTGGTCCTCGCGGTCATCGTCCCGCAACATGCCGCCGTGCCGGGCGAGGACTTGCTCGATCATGTTCGACAACGTGCGCAACTGCAAGGCGGGGTCGATGGCACGGTTGGCGGCGAGTTCATGTCGCTGCTGATCCCACTGTTTGGCGCAGAGCAGCCATTGTCGGGCTTGGTCGCGTTGTTTCAGCGTCAGCAAGGCCATGTGCGGTTGACTCCGCTTGTTGCTCTGTACGAAAACATTTCGCCTTGACAAGCCGCGACCGTCAGGAAGCGGATCCCCGGATCCCCTTCGATCGCCAAGGGTGCTTGTATTCGGCGTTGCACCCCAGTATCCGTACGTTGTCCGCTCCCTTTTGGTCGCGGCTCGTTTTCACACCTAGTCCAGGTTCATCGTCAGCAGGAACTCGGCATTCGACTTGACCTTCTGCAATCTGCCCTTGAGCAGTTCCATGGCTTCGACGACGTTCATGTCGGCCATGACCTTGCGCAGGCGGTAGACCAGTTCCATTTCCTTGGGATCCATGAGCAGTTCCTCGCGTCGCGTGCCGCTGGAGGCGACGTCGATGCAGGGATAGACGCGCTTGTCCATGAGGCGGCGGTCGAGGTGGAGTTCCATGTTGCCGGTGCCCTTGAACTCCTCGAAGATGATGTCGTCCATCTTGGAGCCTGTGTCGATCAGGGCGGTGGCGAGAATGGTCAGCGAGCCGCCGTTTTCGATGGCACGAGCCGAACCCAAAAACTTCCGGGGGCGTTGGAGGGCGTTGGAGTCTAGGCCGCCGGTGAGGATTTTGCCGGAGTGGGGCATTTCCTGGTTGTACGCGCGGGCCATGCGGGTCAGCGAGTCCATGAGGATGACCACGTGCTCGCCGAACTCGACCATGCGGCGTGCTTTTTCGATGACCATATCGCAGACCTGCACGTGCCGGCTGCACTGTTCGTCGAACGTGGAGGCGACGACTTCCACTTCCTTGGGCGTGTTCTGCCGGAAGTCGGTCACTTCCTCGGGACGTTCGTCGATCAGCAGCACGATGACGTGGACGTCGGGATAGTTCTTGATGATGGAGTTGGCAAGCTGCTGGAGGAGGACGGTTTTGCCGGTGCGGGGCGGGGCGACGATCAGGCCGCGCTGTCCGCGTCCGACGGGGGTGACGAGGTCCACGATGCGCATGGACAGGTTGGCCTTGTCGGTCTGGCCGAGGCGTTCGAGGACGAACCGCTGGTAGGGGTGCAGCGGGGTGAGGTCTTCGTAGTTGCGGACATCATTGAGGTGGTCGGGCGGGTGGCCGTTGACGGCGTCGACGCGAAGGAGCGCGAAGTACTTTTCCGATTCCTTGGGGGGCCGAATGGTGCCTTGGACGATGTGTCCGGGCTTGAGGCCGAACCGTCGGATCTGCGAGGGCGAGACGTAGATGTCGTCCGGGCAGGCGAGGTAGGAATACTCCGGGCTGCGGAGGAAGCCGAAGCCGTCGGGCAGGACTTCGAGGACGCCCTCGCCGTACATCAAGCCCTGCTTCTGGATGCGGGACTTGAGAATCTGGAAGATCAGATCGTGCTTCTTGAGCGAATTGAAGCCTTCGATCTGCTCGACCTTGGCCAGTTCGTTGAGCTGGTCGAGGTCCATTTTCTGGAGGTCGCGGATGTTGATGTCGGACCGCTTGGCCTGTTCGTATCGGGCCTGGGTCTCGGCGTCGAGTTGTTCATCGGTGGAGCCGAAGCGGTTGTTGCGGGCGCGGTCATCCGGTCGCGGAGCCTGGGTCTGGGCCGGAGCTGGAACTGAAGCTGGGGCCGGGGTCTGAACGACGGGAGCGGGAACAGGCGCGGGCGTGGGAACCGGCTCCGCGGCGGCGGCGGGGGCTACAGGGGCAGCTTCGGGCGCGGCGTCACCCGGCGCGTCGGCGGCGGCCTCATCCAGAGGCGTCAGAAGAGTAGCTTCACCGGCTGCGGATTCGACAGCCTCCGTGGAAGCGGTTTCGTTATTGGTACGGCGGCGACGAGTCGTGGTTTTGGCCATGTCAATGGCGCTCCTTGGTTTCCCGCAGCCGCCGGTTCACGCCGTGGCTGAGGGGCGTAGTAGCATCATACGAGGCGGAAGTAGCAGCCGAACCAGTATTTCCAGAGGTCGGCCGCACGGGATCAGGGGGTTGTGGCATCCTTGCCGTGGATCGAAATTAGGAATCTGTCGCAGTTGAGCACCGAGAATTCCAGCTTGTCGGCGGCCCGGCACGAAAGGCCTGTAACCGGCAGGGGGGTCGCCCGGAAGGGAGACCTGTTCATGCCTTGGACTCTTGAATAATCTGGGTTAGCAGCCTGCGAATGTGCGGGCGGAGGTCGTTCCCACCCGATTCATTCTCAATTACATAATCGGCACGTTGTGCCTTGCTGTCAAGTTCCAGTTGATTTCTTTCGCGGGAAGCCAGTTCCTGGTCGGACCAACCCCGTTGCGACGCCACGCGGGCCAGACGGGTTGCCCGTGAGGCCGCGATAAAGATAGTCCGATCGCACTGGCTGTCAAGCGCTTTTTCAAAAAGCAGGGGACAATCCTCGACAATGGCCACGACACGATCATCCTCGTCCGCCGTCGTCCGCAGCAGGGCCCGGCGGTCGTGGACGTAGGGATGGACGATCTCTTCCAGTTGCCGCAGCAGGTCCGGCCGATCGAAAACCTTGCGAGCCACCGCCCGGCGATCGGGCCGGCCAACCGGATCGAGAATCTCCATCCCGAGCAACTGGACCATCCGCTCCCGCACGCCGGAATCATCCAGCGCCTCGCGGGCCAGGGCGTCGGCGTCGATCACGGCACAGCCCATTTCCGCCATCAGCCGGGCGACATGGCTTTTGCCCGAACCGATGCCGCCGCACAAGCCGATCACAGGCTTGTGATGGACGCGATGCGAAAGCGATGTCGTGTCCGAAGTCATGGGATCATGATATCGAGGCGTCGGAACGGCGGGGGAAAGGCTGGTCCATCCCGCGCCGTCGGAGAACCGCCCGGGGATCCGCTGGTCGCGATGATCCCCGGGCGTGCTCCTTCATGAATCCATCGGCGAACCCGGAGGCTATTTCGTCACGCTGCCCGCGGCTTCCTTCACGCTGGAAGCGGCGTCATGAAGCGTCTCGACAACCTGCTTCACATTGTCCGGCACGCCGCTGATGTCGCCCGTGGCCTTGCTGATCTCTTCGTATTTCTCGATCAGGGCGAGGAACTGGATGATCAGTTCGCGGTGAATCTTTTCCCGATCGTCGAGCTGCTTGCCTTCGCCGAGTTTGTTGAGGTAGTCCAGCAGGTCCTCCGCGTTGTGCTGGTAGACCTCGTGCAGGCGGACGACGATGTGGGTCTCGATGTTCTTGGCCAGTTGCTGGGCGATGTCGTTGAGCAGCTTCTGGACCTTGGCCGGGTCGGTTTTGCCGGCGTCGTCACCGACTTCCGTCTTGATGGCGTCAACGCTGGCGATCATCTGCTTGGTCAGTTCCGCCTCGACGTTGGGGAGCATTTCCGCCATGGCGCGGGTGATCAGGTTCCGGGCTTCGCGGTCGACCATCTCAGGCACACCCATCAGCATCGCCTCGGCCTGGTCCGCGGCTTCCGGGGCGTACTCCTTGAGCATCTTCACCAGTTCGGGCGTTTGCTCGGCCAGCACGGTGCGGGCCTGGCTTTCGAGCATCATCGCCGCTTCACTGGCGTTGTACTGAGACAGTTCGCGGTAGGCGAACGTCAGGTAGCACGCCATGGCCACGATGACGAAAAGCATCAGGATCAGGGCCGTGTTCTTCCGCCGGCGGGCCGCGCCGACCACCTCGTCGATACGTTGATGCAACGCCTGGACTCGTTCCTGCAGGGCTTTAATCTGGGCATCACCACTCATGGTGCATTCCTTGTTCGTTGAGAGACGCGATCGGGCCGCACATCGGCGACAAATCGCGGAAAAGTTCTGTCACGCCATCCATGCACGGGAATATCACTTGATCTTGACGTCGTGGACGATTTCGTCGATGGGCAGGGCCTTGTCGGTGCCCAGCACGGATACTTCGTAATCCACGAGCTTGAGCAGATCGCGGACGAACTGTCTTTCCATCTCCGCCAGGTCCGCCTTGGCGTCATGCCTGGCGGGGAACTTGTGCAGGATGTTTTCCACTCGCTTCAGTTCGCCCTGGAACCGGGCGTCCACCTGCTTGAGCAGTTTGCCCATGGCGTCGTCCACCGCGGCGGCGAACTGGTCCATGGTTTCCTTGCCGGTGGCGGAGGTCAGGAAAGGCAGGCTCTTCTGCGTTTCCATTTCGACTTGCCTGGCCACGCGCTGCATGGTCGCTTCCATCTGCTGCACGACCATGCCGTGCACTTCCTGCGGGAAGGCCTGGGCTCGCTTTTCCGCTTCCAGCCTCAGTTTCGGAAGCACCTTCGCAAAGCGATCCACGGCGACCTGCTGGTAGGTCGGCATCGCCTGCGTCGCGGCGTCGATCAGTTTTTCCTGCGCGTCTTTCATCAGTCCCGGCGCCCGATCCATCAGCGCCTTCTGCATCTTCGCCAGGGCGAAATTGCTTCGTGCCGTCGTGTACGTCTGGAAGCCGAAAATCAGCATGATCACCACGATCACCGCCGTCAGCAGGACCGTCTGCAATCGCGTGGCCGACTGGACTTCCTGCAACTGCGTCAGCTTGGTCCGGGCGTCGTCCAAGGCCCGCTCCATCGCGGCCATTTCCGCCGGAGCGACCGCCGCTCCCCCCGAACCGCCTTGCGGCGTCGTTGTGCTCTCTGACATCTTGCGTTCCTCCTCAAGGGGTAATAAATCCGAGCGGAAGGATCAACCGATCCTCCGCGTCACGATGATCTGTTCATGGCTTGCATGGATCGACGTGGACGAATAACGCCCTTGCCGCGCCGCGTGGCTGCGACAACCCGAAGCATGACGACTTGTCTGTCGCTGGCTCAGGCCCTGCACCATCCCATTCCTCGGCAGGAGCAAGCTCTCTCATCCACACCCTGACGCGAAAGTCCCAATTTCTTTCGCGTTCCTCGGAAGCCCCCGAAACCCCGGAAACCCCGGAAACCCCGTTAGTCCCCGAAATCACCCCGTTATCCATGCACGCGGACCCGCGGCTGTTTCGGTTCAGCGGGCGCGCGTCGTTGTATCATCGGTCGAAATACCCCTCGATCTTCAGACAAGCGGTGATCGTATCGTAACCGTGGCCCTTGACCTGTCAATGTGCGAGAAATTGATTTGCCCGGCCTGGCGATCAGGCGTTCGCGGTCAGTCCGCGTCCGGGGTCCATACGCTCAAGTTCCTGCGACCATGCCTTGGCCAGCAGGGACAGATCGCCGGCGGAGAAGACCAGATCCGCGCCGGCATCCATCGCCGCGTCGAGCATCTTCCCCGCGCCGACCAGAATGCCCGCATGTTTGCCCGCGCGACGGATGCGGGCGATACAGTCGATCACCATGGAAATCAGCCGCGGGTCATTCATGTCGCCCGGACAACCCATGGCGACGGAGAGGTCGCCGGGGCCGATGAACAGGCCGCTGAGGCCTGGGACGCGAAGCAGGGCGTCGAGATTCGCCACGGAGGCCAGGGTTTCGACCTGCGGAAACAGATGCGTGGCCTCGTTGGCGTGCTTCATCAGCGAAGCGGGATCGCAGCCAAGTCCATACCCCACGCCCCGGCTTCGCGTGTAGTAGCCCCGTTTGCCCAGAGGCGGATACTTGGCGGCTTCGACCATCTGCATCGCCTGTTCAGGCGTATCGACCATCGGCGTCACGACAATCCGAGCGCCGGCCTCCATGGCGCGGAGAATGTTCGTCCGCTGGCTGTCGGCGGTGCGCACCGTCGGGATCGCGCCCCCGGCCTGGCACGCCATGCACTGCAGTTCCAGCAGGCTGAAATCCGCGCTGCCGTGCTCCATCTCCAGCCAGACCGTCTCAAAGCCCACGCGAGCCGCCATCTCGCATAACCGCACCGAGCCGCTGCTGACGATCGCGCCACGCAGCCGGCGAGGCTTGCCATTCGCATCCACAAACGGTTCGTTCGGTCCCTCGCAGGCTTTCGTGGTCATGGCGGAACTCCTGTACCCCGGTTCACGGATTGCACACTCAGATGGCCCGGCTCCTCTTCCGTCCAAGGAGAGTGTACAGACCGCGGACCCCGAAAACACCTGTTCGGAGACATGGTGCAGTGGTGAACGCATATGGCCACTTGAGCCTCAACCGTACCCAATGACCAAATGACCAAGTCGAAATGACAAATGAAAAGACCGGATTTTCTTCGTTTCGTCATTCAGATTTGGACATTCGGTCAGTTCACCTCGTCCGCCTCATGATCCCCATGCGTTCGCCCCGCCCATGCGTCCCCCCGGAAGGTGAACACGCTACACTTGCCATGATGTCCGATCTGTTCAGCAAACCTGTGGAACTCTGCGGCTGGGCGCAGGTGGCACCGGAGCAGGGCGTGGACCTGACGTCCGAAGGGCTGACCTACGGCATCCCCCTCGCGCTGGCTGGGTTGCAGGTCGGCGAACGCGTCGCCGTGCCCCTCGGTCGGGGCAATCGTCCCGTCGCCGGATACGTCACGGCCTTGCTCGATCATTGCGATCTGCCGGCGGAAAAGCTGAAAACCATCCTGCACCGCGATCCGCAGAGCATCCGTCTGCCTGAAGACCTCATGTCCCTGGCCCGATGGATGGCGGGGTACTACTGCTGTCCGCTGGGCATGGTGCTGACCACGATGCTGCCCGCGGCGGTGAAGCGCGGCACGGGCCTCGCTGAACGTACGGTCGTGGGGCTGTCGGATGTCGCGGAAGCGGGCAAAGTTACCGCGCTGCAACAGTCCATCCTCGACGCCGCGAAAAAGCTGCGGGACGACGGCGAAGCATGGGTCGAGCCGCGCCGTCTGGCCGATCTGGCGGGAGCGAAAACCGTCACGGCGGTGAAACAGCTCGTACAGCGCGGATGGCTGCAGGTGGGGCAGGACCATATCATCCGCGCCGGCTGGGATCTGACCGGCCAGCCCGCGCCTACCCCGGCGATGGAACTGGACCTTCATGCCGACCAGGCGAAGGCAATCGCCAGTCTCACGCACGACGCGATGATCGCCGCCTTCGGCGTTCACCTGCTCCACGGCGTCACCGGCAGCGGAAAAACCGAGGTTTATCTGCGGGTCATCGCCCATCTGCTCAGGCATCTTGGCGAGGCATCCGGCGGCGTGATCGTCATGGTCCCGGAAATCGCCCTCACGCCGCAGACCGTCTCCCGCTTCACAGGCCGGTTTCCCGACGTGGCGGTGCTGCACTCGGCCCTGACCGCGTCCCAGCGCCATGACCAGTGGCGACGCATTGCCGCGGGTAAGGCGTCCATCGTCATTGGCGCGCGATCAGCCGTCTTCGCGCCGATGCCGAAGCTGAGCCTGATCGTCGTGGATGAAGAGCACGACAACAGCTACAAGCAGGATCAGTTGCCCCGCTACCACGGCCGGGATGTGGCGATCAAACGGGCTCAGATCGCCAATGTGCCGGTGATCCTCGGCTCCGCCACGCCGAGCCTGGAAAGCTACGCCAACGCCACCATTCCGCGCGGTCCCGACGCCGACGGCCCCTCCGCCCGGCCACGCTATCACCTGCACACGCTGCCCCAGCGCGTCGCGGGATTCAAACTTCCGAATGTGCAGATCATCGACCTGATCCAGGAACGCCGCGCCCGTCGGGGCGTGCATCTGCTCAGCCGCCAACTCGAAGACGTCCTCGGCCACACGCTGCGCACCGGCGGACAGGCCCTGCTCCTGCTCAACCGTCGCGGCTACGCCAACTACATCGCATGTCCCGATCACAACTGCGGCTGGGTCATGCCCTGCGACCACTGCGATACCACCGTGGTCTACCACAAGGACGCCCAGCTTCCCGTCGGCGGCTACGTCAAGTGCCATCACTGCGAAGCGGAACAGATGTTGCCCGACAAATGCCCGCTTTGCGGCCGGAAAATCACGCTCTTCGGCTTAGGCACGCAGCGCGTGGAAGAGGAACTGGGTCGCAAATTCCCCAAGGCCCGCCTGCTTCGCATGGACCGCGACAGCATGGAAAAGCGGGAGCACGTCAGAGCATTGGAACAATTCCGCGCTCATGAGATCGATATCCTGGTCGGCACGCAGATGATCGCCAAGGGCCTGGACTTTCCCAATGTGCGTTTCGTGGGCGTGATCTGCGGGGACACCAGCCTGAACATGCCGGACTTCCGGGCCGGCGAACGGACGTTTCAACTGATCGCCCAGGTCGCGGGTCGGACGGGTCGCGGCGACAAGCCGGGGCTGGTCATCGTGCAGACCTTCGCCCCGCAGGATCCCGCCATTCTGCTGGCGTCGAAGCATGATTATGAAGGCTTTGCACGGCGTGAACTGGCGCTGCGCAAGAGCATGGGCCTTCCGCCATTTGCCCGAATGGCCCGCGTGGTCGTGCGCGATCAGGACGCCATGAAAGGCTTCGAGCAGGCGACGACGCTGGCCGGCCACCTGCGGCGGTTCAACGCGGAACTCGGCGGCAGCGTCCGCGTGCGAGGCCCCGCGCCTTGCGCCATCGCCCGCATCGCCAATTTTCATCGACAGCAGATCGAACTGATCGCCCCGGATGCCGGAACCTTGCAGAAGCTGTTGACCGCGCTGCGCAACGCGAGGCTGCTCATCTCCGATGCGCGCACGGCTGTGGACGTGGACCCGGTGGATCTGCTCTAGCGAAGGCGCATCACCGGCGGCCGCCGACGAGATCGTCGTTGGTCTTGTAGACCTCAAGGGCCTTGAGGAGTTGTTCCACCTGCACCACGGGCGGCATGTTGAGCAGCCGGCGGCGCAGCGCGCCGACGGTTTCCAGTGCCGTTTCGCCCACGAGCAATTGCTCCTTGCGGGTTCCGGAGGCGGCGAGGTTGATCGCGGGGAACACCCGGCGTTCGGAAATGGAACGGTCGAGGATCAGTTCCATGTTGCCGGTGCCCTTGAACTCTTCAAAGATGACCTGGTCCCCGCGGCTGCCGGTGTCGACGAGCGCGGTGGCGATGATGGTCAGCGACCCGCCTTCCTCGAATTTCCGGGCAGCGCCGAAGAGTTGCTTGGGCACGGCGAGCGCGGAGGAATCCACGCCGCCGGAGAGCGTGCGGCCGGAGTTGGCCATGCCCGGCGCGGTGTTGAACGCCCGGCCCACGCGGGTCAGCGAGTCCAGCAGCACGACGACGTCCTTGCCCGCCTCCGCCGCGCGTTTGGCCCGTTCGATGGCCAGCATCGCCAGCGAGACATGCTTGTCCGCCGTGTGATCGTTGGAGCTGGCCAGCACGATACAGGGCACATTGCGGCGGAAATCGGTCACTTCCTCGGGACGTTCGTCGACGAGCAGGGCGTAGACCACGACGTCGGGATAGTTCTTGTTGATGGCGAAAGCGATGTTCTGGAGCAGGATGGTTTTGCCGGCCTTGGGCGGCGCGACGATCAGGCCGCGCTGACCAAAGCCGATGGGGCAGAACAGGTCGATCAGCCGGCACGCCGGCGGGCAGCCGGGATATTCCAGCTTCATCAGCGGTTGCGGGTCGATGATGGTCAAATCCTCGAACCGGCGGCGTTCGAGCCGTTCCAGATAAATCTTCGGATCATCACCTTCGACGGCGAGGACTTCGCGCACGAGCAGGGCGTTGGGCGAGATGGCTGGGCCTTTGTTCTTCTTGCGATTGTGCTTGCCGTGGTGGCCTCGACCGTTTTGGCCCCCCTGTTGCTGCTGGCCGTTGCCGCCGACGGGCTTGCCGAGGTTGACGTGCAATTCCAGACCCGCCCGCAGGTGGAGTTGCTGGATCAGATGCGCGGGAACCACGGGGTCGCCCGGGTCGCTGATCAGTGCTTTGTCGAGGATTCGCAGCCGGCCGTCGGCTTTCTTGCCCAGTTCCAGAATGCCCGTATGTGGACGCATGTTGTGATATCCGCAAGCCGCCACCTGAGCGGCTGTCCCCACTGCATCGGGGCTGTTTCAGTGCCTTTTCGCCGTCGGCGTCATTCTGATCGCCATCCCCGGCCAAAGCACGCTCCAAACCATGTGCCGAAACCCGTCTCCCGCAGCGCCAACTGAGATGCACCGAACATCCACGCCAACGACAACGGTATCCCATGTCTGCCTGACGTCGTGGAACGGGGTGTGGCCTGACGCTCCCTTTGGCCCTGCGCCAATTCCGTCGCCGTGCGGCGACTGTCGTTGGGCTGTCTTTTTCCTTACGCCGGTCATCCCGATCAGACGAGAAGAACGCTGACTCTACCTCCCATGCCCTCGACGGCACACGACTGCGGATCGTCCATGCATGCCTGGGTACGCCACGGTTGCGGGCGCCGGTCGACAGGGGCTGATGGCGTCGAATCGGGACGGATCACGCCACCCACTCTCGCTCCTATCTGATTCTTGTACCTGTTTTGCATTTGTCAATCAAGGGCGCATGCAGGGTGAAGACATTTACCCCCGGCAGACTTCAGCGCCCTTGGGAGCAATTTGCGTTCTGGCGCAACCACGGCCACTGACCCAAGAACAGAAAAATCACGCCCAACTTTCGTTTTTCGGTAATCGGGAGGTGACTGCATGAGAATTGTCCATATGTCTTCACCCTGGGGGCCAACGCCTGACACTTGACAGAATGCCATTTCTCCACCGACCTGCTCGCCTTCGTCCTCTCCATGTACCGCGTGGAGTTCGTGGCTGATCCGGGCAACTCCTCCACACTCACGACGACGCTGCCGCAGTTGCAGGTGTTCATGAACGAGTACGGCGAACTGGAGACGGGGGACGGCGTGCCGTTCAATCCCGCGTCGGCGTACCTCGACATCGACTGGGTCATGACGACGCAGGACGGCACGGAATATCGGCTCGACGG
>JADLAP010000388.1 GCA_020848195.1 Phycisphaeraceae bacterium | reverse complement strand
AATAGCTATGACGGCAATCTTAAACCACGGTCCACTACTATTTCCTACTGGAGCCTCCTCGCCCGCTCCAGCAGTTAAACCAACATTCCTAGTTTCAATGCCGTTACTAACCATGGGGGACGCACCGGTTGACGGAGTAGTCGCCCGTTCGGTGTCGGCAAAAATATCGTCTACGGCCGGACGAGATTGATCGTTAGTTTGAGTTTGATTTAAGTCGTTAAACATATGCCTTAATTATTATAATAATCTTTGTATAAATATATTATAACTCATCTTGTCCACTTCGCCAATACATCTAAAAAATTATTCTCCAGATGGGCTAATCGGCGGTAATTTCGAGGGGTCTGTAACAACATCTTCTTCGCTCCTAATTATCTTATACACGCTAATCTGCCCCTCCTCGTCTCGGCTAATAACTTGAACGCGGCTATCACCGGCTAGGTCAAACTTAGCTTTTTCTTGCGCCGTCATAAACTCCGGGCGATGCAAGCTACCCGTAGAAACCGATCCACTAGGGATATTAGTAGACTGACTATTTCCCTGCCGCCAAATTAACCACCCAATAATAGCTAGAGCAACAATGACCAGGGTGATGATAATAAAGATTAATTTGTTTTTCATATTATTACGGTTTTTTAATCAAACAATTACCGTACCAAGAACCGGTGTAGGTAAAGGGGTGTCTTTCGCCACATGCATTAAGTCTTTGCCATGTCTGACACCCATCTACCGCACAAAAATCTATTAACCTACCTTCATAATATGCAACCTTCATAGAGCCAATAAACCACTGCGCTCCTGCCTGAAGAGAGACATTGTTACATTGCACCTCATGATTGCTATTAACATTCATTTTTACTATACATTTATAGCCATCTGGTAACAACATTGGGTAGGGCGCAATGGAAGTTGGCTGCCACCAATAGCCACTAGTAAAACTAGGCTCGCATAATGAGGTGTCGTATCCTCTACAGTTACTCTCACAGGAAGCACTCCTATCATTCCAAGCAGTAGTGTTATCAACAGAACCCAATAATTTATTACATGTTAGTGTTTGTCCCATATAATCACAAGCACTACCGTTACCAGTATTTAGACACGAACCAGGTGTGCCACTCTTACAAAGACCAGGCCTACTACCATATACAGAGCCGTTACTCTCCCCCTCGCATTTATTTTTGCAATCAGCCACGCGCGGATCAACTGCACTTTGACAATTTCCAAGTACGCCAGATTTACAATATTTCAAACTAGAAACAGTGCAAGTGCCGGTGCTACAAGTAGTTGTTTGGCCAGAGAGACAAGATCCAAACGTATGTTCATCATCGCAGGCCTCAAAATAATCATCATCTATTATATTCGCGCATGCAGCTTCTCGTAGTCCTGGATTTTCACAGGAATCTACAGTGCAGGGATTTGAATCTTCGCAGTCATCATCTTCAAAGCAAGCCGGAGTCATACACTGCCTATTATTACCACAAACCTGGACGCCCGAACATTGTCCGCACGACCCACCACAACCATCATTT
>JADLAP010000259.1 GCA_020848195.1 Phycisphaeraceae bacterium | reverse complement strand
TCGGCGCGTGCCAGCAGCAGCGCGGCGACCATGCGCCCGGCGGGCGCGGCGAAGGCGTAACCCGCCGGCGTGACGGTCGTCTTCAGCGGCGTCCAGTCGCCCACATCGGTCAGCGACCACGCGGAGGTCACAGCCCCGTTGACGCGATCCTTGTCGATGACAATCTGCGTTTCGGCTGGGTTTTCGTTGGCGTTATAGGCGACCATCAGCGCGCCGGCGACGCCCGGCTCGTCGCGGACAAAGAGCTTGGCCAGCAGCTTGTCGTCGGCGACCTTCAGGCCGACGTTGTCGACGAAGCGGGCGCGGGACTGGAACTGGCTGAAGCGTTCGCGGAACGCCTTGACGCGCTGGAAGACGTCGGCGTGATGCTCGTAGTTGGCGTCGAAACCGTAGAATTTCGCGCCATACACGGCCGCCATTTCAAAGTACCCGGTGTCGGCGGGGAAGCCGGTGGATGCGGTGATGTGTTTGGACGGCGGGCCGCCCATGGCTCCGATGTTGTCGGGAAAGGTATAGCGGTAGACCTGCGGCGCGTTGTCGGTGTAGTAGAGCGCCAGGTCGAGGTAGCGCATTTCGACGTCGCTCATGCCTTCGCCCATGAAGACGCCGCCGGGCCGTTTTTCATGGAGTTTGATTTTGGTTTGCTCCATCCACGAGCAGAAGCCCTGATTCCACAGGCCGTATTGCTGCCGATTGCCCTGATCGAACGCAGCCAGACCGGCGGCGTCAAGGTACGAGCCGTCGGCCCCGTAATCGCAGTAGTACTTGTCGTAGACGATGTGCGTGAGATAGTTCCGCCATGCGGGATTGAGAAGGTCCGTCGCGGCTTCGGTGTCGGTGTCCGGCCCGCGGAAGAGTTTGCCGTCGTAACCGCGGCATCCGACCTGTTCATAGAACCCGGCCGGCGGGACTTCATCCGCGGGAATCTTTTGCGCCGGCACATTGGCGAACCGCGGCACGCCCTGGCGGAACATCGGATTGATGTGGTTGGGCAACACGTAGAACGCCATGCGGTGGCCCATCTCGTGATGCGTCTGGATCATCCAGCGGAAATGGTCTTCCGTGCCCATGTCGCGGTGCAGCACCGGCGTGCTCCAGTAGCCTTCCATCGACACCTGCTGCGACCATGTGGGCATGAAGGGAAATGGCGGATCGGAGAGGCGGATTTGCCGGGCGGGATAGGGAGTTCGCCGGGCCAGATCGACGAAGTTGAACGCGGCGATGCCGGTGTGCATGTTGGTCACGCCGTCGCTGTCGTGGAGCCAGTCGGGCACGGGTGTCTTGACCATCCATGAGTCGGCCCACGCGCGGTAGCGGTCCGCGCCCCAGTGCCAGTCGCCGTCATGCACGGCCAGCACGACGTCGGGCATCGTCACCGGCCCGCCCCCGGCTGCGATAAGCATCCGCTTGTTGAATCCCAGTTGAATCGACGTGCCCGGCTGCGGAGCCATCTTGTAATCGCTGCCGTCCGGCGGAGGCAGCGCCACGCTCTGCTGCTTGCTTTCCACCATGTTCCGGCCCGGAGCGAACAGCAGCTCCGTCAGGCGGTACTGCTGGTCTTCATACGCCAGGTACAGCCCGCCCGACGCATCCCACAAGTCCATCCAGCACATCGAACCGTTGCCGGGATAGACCAGCCAGGTGTAGTTGTACGCCTGGCGAGGCACGAGGAACGACGCGGGATATTGCACGATGGAACCCGTGCACGCCGGGGTGCAGAGATAGTCGTCTTTTTCGTTGTCGCCGATGCGCAGGCCGTGGAGTTTGGGAAAGATGACCTGTGCGATGTTGAGGTCTGATTTGTTGTCGATGGTCATGCGCAGGCGGACGACGCCGTCGGGTTCGGGCAATACGTGGATGACGACGGAGATGGCGTCCTTGAGCAGGCTGTAGCGCAGCGCGAGCGCGGGGCCATGCTCGGAGGCGAGGGTTTGAGCGCCGAGGAATTTCGACTGGGTGAATTTCAGGTCTTCGACGCCGCCGTATTCGCCCCGGACCGTCTTGAACGCGAACCACGGATTATCGACGTTCGGCTCCATGTACGACTGGCCGCCGCGCAGGTTGACCAGGTCCACGAGCTGGCCGTCGTAGGCGGAAAAGGCCAGTTTCACCGCTTGATTCTGAAGACTGATCGGCTCCAGGCGCGGGCGCTCGTACGTGGCGACGAAGTCCTTGACGATCGGGCCGTGAATCTTGTCGTCCGGCACAAGCTGCACGCGGAACGTCACCGGCTTGTCCACGGGCAGCGCGGAAAGATCGCCGTCCGGGCCGATGGGGTTCCACGTCTTGCTCTCGTCGCCGGACCAGAATGCGTTCGTTTTCCCGGTCTCGACGAGGGATTTCCACGTCAGTTGCTTCCAGCGGACGATGCGATGAGGCAGCAGCGGCTCGGTGTATCCGTTGCCGGTGTGAGGCCCGGTCTGGGTCAGCGATTCCGGTCCCATGCCTTCTTCCGGGGGTGTCCAGCTTTCGGGCGCGAGCACGAGCTTGTCCAGCCGCGCGCCGCCACACCAGGCGAACGGCGACAGAGACCAGACGTGCGGCCCTTCCGTCAGCTCATACACCGGCCCGCGACACCAGACCCACGTGTTGAGCTTGTCGCCCTGGCTGTCGGCGTTCGTGATCATCTCCCCATCGTCCATCTGGTCGCTGTGAATCCAGCCTCCGGCATGGGGGAACCAGCCGCGATACCAGGCGACATATTTCCCGGCCTTGGCGACCTTCAGCGAAAACGCCAGCGTGCGGACTTCCTCCAGGCAATATCCCCCGCCGGCCAGCGGATCGGCCACGACCTTGCCCTTCTCCGAAACCATGCGCGTGGTCGTGGCCCGCTCGGCTTCGACGACGATCAGCGGCTGATCCGCCGGCTGCACGTAGGCTCCGCGCAGCAGCAGGCATCCGCCGTCGCGGTCGGCTTCGTTGTCCGATTTCGGAAACTCCAGCTTGAGAGCCTGGTTTTCGATCGCGTCCTCCGCCGCGAGAGCCGCCCCCGGAAGGGTCGGGATGGCCGCCAGCAGGAGGGCGAGTCCGAGACAGACTTTCCGCGCCATCGTGATGCACGATGCAGAACCAACCGTCATGAGATGTACCTTGTCGAAAAGGGGTTTTAGTAGAGGCTGTACGGTTGCCACGCCAGGGCAGCGCCCGGGGAGGTCGCCACGTTGTAGTAGGAAATCCATGAACCCTGGACGGTCGCCACGTGGCCGTCCATGAAGGTCGTGTTGACGTTGCCGTCGTGGTAGTTGTAGTAGCCGTTGTCGGTTGGGGAATAGTTCCATGAGAACAAGTAATACTCAGCCCGCAGGCCGACGGGAGCCGCGTCATTCACGCCGCCGTCCATGATGCCCAGCTTCTTGCTCGGTCGGACGACCTGATCGAGGCGCACCGGAGCCGTGGTCAGCAGTTCATTGACGAACATGCCCGTGTTGACGGCGTAGTTCACCATGAGGCTGTAGTTGTTGACGTTGACGCGTTTGCTGACGTGGCAATAGCCGATGCCGTAGCCCGGCTCCGACCATGAAGATACCGCGGCGCCGACGCCGGTGATGTATTCCTTGACGAGGAACATGCGATACCACTGCTCGTGGCCTCCGTACGCTGGCGAGGTGTAGCGTTTGGGTATCTGCTCCTTGCTCTGTGCGCAGTAGTTGAGCGTGGCCAACTGCCACTGCCGCAGGTTGCTCTGGCACTGGATCGTCTGGCTGGCCCGGCGTGCCTTGGCAAGGCTCGGCAGCAGAATGGACACCAGCAGCGCGATGATCGAAATCACGACGAGAAGTTCGATCAGCGTGAAACCGGTTATGGGCCGGAAACGACAGGGAAGACGGGAAGCGTGTTGCGACATGGTGAGACTCCCAAAAAGGGTCGAGGACGCCAACGCTCAACTCGACGCCCGCGCCATCAGGCGGGGCGGGACCATTTCACGCACCGGCGGTCGATTCGGATCGTTCGCTTTGGACATCACCGCCTCCACCGCCAGCTCGGCGATGCGGGCGGGATCGGTCGACATCGACGACAGCGGCGGCTCGAACCAGCGGCACCAGGGGGTGTCGTAGTAGCCGAGGATGGCCAGGTCCTTGCCGATGACGCGATGCGCCAGCCCGGCCGCGCGATAGACCCTGCGGGCGCGGTAGTCGCCGAAGCAGAAGACGCCCGTGATCGCATCCGAACCGCCAAACAGCGGAACCAGCCGGCTGTCCATCGCATCAGGCAGCTCGTCCATCGGCACGTCGTAAACAATCCGAACGTCCCGGTCGAAGTTCAGCCCGTGGCGCTCCACCGCCGCCCGGCAGCCGGCGATCATCGCCTGATACGTCCACTGTCGTTTCTCCAGCGGCACCGCGTGTTCCGGCAACTGCGTGCCGGAGTAGGACAGAATGGCCAGTCTCCGATGCCCGCGGTCCAGCAGGTGCGACATCGCCAGATCGCTGCCCTGGCGATAGTCGCTGGCGATCACGTCGGCATGGGGAACCAGTTCCCGCGACGGCTGATCGTGCCGGTTGATGAACACCACATGCGCCGACACCAGATCATCGGAAACCAGATGACTCCACAGGAAATCGTCGCCGCCGTCGAGGATCAGCGAATGCGCGCCATCATGGACCATCTGGCGGACCTGTTCCGCGATCGCCGCGGGCCGGCCGACGTCGCTGCTGGGCGAAGTGTCGATCAACACCGCGTGCAGACCATGTTGACGCAGCCGATCCACCATGACTTGTACCTGATCGGCAAAAACGTGGCCCTGCGTGCGGACCCCCAGCACGACGCACCGTTCCATGTCCCGGCTACGTGGCCGGCGTGACACCGCGAACGTCCCCCGCCCCTGCTTCCGTTCCAGCATCCCCTGGCTGACCAGACTCGCCATCGCCCGGTTCACCGTCAGCCGATGCACCCCAAGCTGCTCCGCCAGCTCCGTCTCCGGCGGCAGCTTGCCGGAATCGGCAAACCGGCCATCAGCGATCTGCTTTTTCAGCAAATCCTCAATCTGGCGGTACTTGGGAACGTTCTGAATCAGCGTTTCGTTCGTCATGCCAAGGCTCGTGCAGCCAGTAAGACCATGAATCATCCGCAAATGGAGATAGCTGTTATATGTCTATACATTGTCCAATCTGAAACGGATTTGTCAAGACCAAGTGAGCCAGGGCGAACGCTTTTGGCTCAAGAGGCGGACGAAGGGAAATGACGAATGTCCAAATCCGAATGACGAAACTGGGTATTCCATTGACTCCAGCCACCCCTGCCTCTTGCGTTGTGCGGAGGGGCGGATGGCACAAGCGGATGAGTTCCGGGGTTCCGGGGTTCCGGGGTTCCGGGGGGCCGGGGGGCCGGTGACGCTTCGGACGGTGGCGGTGGCGTCTGATCCGCCTGCGGTGAGCCTTCATGCAGGCCCAATGCAGCCAGTGAAAGGTCAAGTCAGCGATGAAAGTGGTGATGGCGCCATGAAAATGCCCCGTTTTCGCGCCGATTTACGCACCGGCGACGTCTAAAACGTAACACTTGACCCAAGAAAAGATCAAGCGGAAAAGCGGCGA
>JADLAP010000387.1 GCA_020848195.1 Phycisphaeraceae bacterium | reverse complement strand
TTTTGAAAAGTCGTTGATGAGGTGAGCGAAGGTTTGATGTTGTGGCGTTTCTGTAATTCCGGTATTTTTATTCTCATAATTTATATTATGTTAAATAAGTGTGCCTTTTTTATAGGGATACCGCCAAATATGCCGCCAACAGCCCTATTGAGTACACTGAAAAGATTTTTATTTCTAAATAATCTTCGGGGCGGATGCTATATCTGAAATGCAGATAAACGCTCATCATTATCTTTTCAGCAGCGTAAGCAATGAGCGTAGCCCAGGCTATGCCCTGTAATCCCAGCCAATTGCCAAGAACAGCGCTGAGTGCAACAAAAATGAACATCTCCGCCACAGAAATCCACCAGACTACCCTATTGGCCTGCAAACCTGTCAAAACAGTGCGGGAAAACACTATTCTGGTGATTAATATCATCAAAAAAATGTTAAAAATCGGCACGCTCTCCGAGAAGGCATTTCGGAAAACCCAGGGAAACAGCCAGTTACTACTTAACATAATTATTATGGCAATGGGGAAAAGTAAATGAGCCAATCGTTTCGACTGTACGCGCAATTGGTTTAAACCGTCTTTTTGATTATCAGCCAACAGGGGCAAAACGGCAGTACCCAAACCATTGGTCAGCGCTAATGTAAATGGCAGTTCCATAGCGCCATAGCGAAAAATGGCAAACTGATGCTCATCGCCGGGGAAAAGCCGGGCTACAAACCAGGCACTCAGGGTAAGTTGCAGGCCGCCCAATATGGAGTATCCCATCAAAGGCGTAGAAACATGCAAAAGCTGCCTCCAACAGGACCAGCGAAAGATTGGAAGTCCTTGTTTTGCAATAAAATACAGCAACAGTAGATGACGCGCTCCGGCAAACAGGGCCAGCCCCCCTACCCCACCCTCGATGCCCATGCCCGCCCACAACGGAATGCCGATGCTCAGCAAATGTCCCAGCGCAGAAAAAGCGCCGAACCAGAGAATGTTTTTGGGTTGGCGCCACAACAGATACAAATTTTCCAGCAGAAATACGGGCAAATGCAAGGCCAAATACACGCCAAACAAGGCTGTATGAGGCAGATTGGCCCTACTTGTAAGCATATTGATGACAGGCTGATGAAACCAGAGCAGCGTTCCTCCGATAATTATCCCAATGCTTAAAAAAAGCAAATAAGTATTGAAAATGAATATTTTACGATCTATGAGTTCTAATTTGGGTACAATGGTCAACATGCCCTGAATCAGGCCGGAAACCCAAAAAAAGCTCAGGGTATAACCAATATACAGCAACATTTCCCAACGCCCGATGTCGTCGGTACTCAAGGCGCTTTTGGCCATCACAACCGAGGTCATTATGACCGCAGCCTGCCGCATGACGTGAAATGCCTGCAAAGCATTGACATCCGATGGTTGGAGCAGAGGGCGAAGTTGGCGTAAAATGCACATCAATCTAACAGGCGTTCGTGCTCTTCAAATACGACGCCGTAGTTGGTAAGCTCCTCTAAAACAGGCTCATAGACTTCTTTCATCACAGGGATGTGAACGCCGGACAGCGGTATTTTCCCCAGCAGTACCAACTTGGCCAAAATGCCCATAGGCAGGCCCACTGTTTTAGCCATGGCGGTATCTTGCCTGTTTTCGCCCTCCATCACCAGTGTGGCGGTTTTCAGGTGCTTTTTGCCCGCCAGATTATACTCAAATTCATGCTGCATTATCACCATATCCTTGTCGTTTTCAAGGAGCGGCCATTTTTCAAGCAGCAGGTTTTCGAGTATTACGGCGGGGCCGGCGTTGGGGATGCCGATTTTCTTGTTGCTGAACAGCCCCAGCCAGTCCAATTTTTCCATCACGGGATGCCCCGGTTCGAGGCCGAGGAAATGCGCTACCCGCTCTTTCAGATTTTTTCCGGGATGGTGTTTGTCCATAAAGCCTTCCAGAA
>JADLAP010000258.1 GCA_020848195.1 Phycisphaeraceae bacterium | reverse complement strand
CGATACGGCGTGAGATTAACATCTCCGTGATCTCTGCGCCTCCGTGAGAGACAAAAGAGGTTTTCTCACGGAGCCACGGAGATCACGGAGGGATCAGGATACGAGGGCCAAAATAAATGTACTTATCCCCTTATCCCCTCCCCCTTATCCCCTCCTTATCCCCTCTATTGGAGTATTCAATGTGATGCATATATTGCAACTAATATTGTCGTATATTATGGTATGCTGGGTGGTTATTTTAATGATAATAACCACGCGAGATTTGATAAAAAAACGGTTATTACATCCCACGCTTTATATTGATATAATTATATACGGCGTTCTTACAATCATTACGGCAGTTATATTGTTTATGGGGCAGAGATGTGGTAAGGGCTGACAGGAAAAGAAACTAGGGAGAAGAAAAGGGGAGAAGAAAAGAAACTATGAAAGCCGGGAGACCCGGCTTTCATAGTTTCTTATCCCCACCGCTGACGCTTGCGGCTCATATCGATAACGGAAACTTCCGGGGACCGTCGCTGACGCTTGCGGCTCGTTGGGGAGTCTGTAGGGTAGGTTGAAGCGTACTCGCTGAAACCCGCCATTCCATTGTGACATGATCGCACAAGGTTCTTCGTGGCGGTTATCGTTCGAAGACTTGCTCCGCCGACCCTACGTGCTTCGTCTTCTTCGTGGCGACCTCCTGGCTTTCGTCTTCCGCGTGGGCTGTCATGTCCGCACCCCCACCTGTCCCGTCGGCAATCCGCCGCTGGGAGCGATGACGCGATGAAAGCATGACGCATGGAATGTGTCATTTCGCCGGCGGCTGGAGGCGCTGGTCGAGCATCGCGCCGACGGCTCGCTGGGTCAGGTCGTCGGTGAGCATGCCCAGCTTGACGAGCTTCTCGATCAGCACCGCTCCGCGCACGGGTTTGACGAGGAATCCATCGCATTCCCCGGACAGGGCGGCCAGCACGTTGGACGCGGTGCCTTCGGCGGTGACCATCAACATGCGGGCGTGCGGAACGCCGCGTTGTCGTTCCTCGATCCGCAGTCGGCCGAGCAGCGTGATGCCGTTCATGTCGGGCAGATTGATGTCGATGGTCGCCAGATCGTAGGGGCAGTGTTCATGCAGGGCCTGGCGGAACAGGTTGAACGCCTCGGCGCTGGTATGGGCCGGGTCGCAGCGTCCGAAAGGTTCGAGCATGGCGGCCATTTTCGTGCAGGCCACGATTTCATCATCGATCACCAGACAACGCATGGCCGGCCTCCTCGGGATGTCCCAACGCCTGGTCGATGTGCTGTCGCAGGCGATTGAATTCGGTTACCAGATCGTTGAGCAGGATGCGCAGGGCGTCCCGTTCCGCGGCGTCGCTGGCGGTTTCGAGCGTCGCGGCGATGCGGGCCAGCGGGGCGGCTTCCAGCGTGGCGGCGGCGCCTTTGAGGGCATGGGCAGCCTGGCGCAGAGGCCGGCGTTCAAGGGTTTCCACGGATGACCGCAGCGTGGCCAGATGTTGCCGCGCATGGTCGAAGAACTGGGCGGCCACGCGGGCGACGACCTGACGTCCGCCAAACTCGCGGATCGCCATGTCCAGGTCGATCGGCGGCGCCGGCGTTGCCGATTGCGGGGCCGGTTGCGGCGTTGCAGCGGACGACGCGGGACAGGACGCCACAGTCGGCGCGTGAGCCAGCCACTGTTGCAGTGCCGCCAGCAACGGTTCGCGGCGGATCGGTTTGGTCAGCACGCCGCTGATGCCGAACCGCGGACAGGCGGCCCGCGTCTCCGCATCGGCGCTGGCGGTCAGCGCCAGGATGGGCACGGCGACGTTGGGCGTCGCGCCTTGGCGGATATGTCCCGCGGCGGTCTGGCCATCCATCACCGGCATGTGCAGGTCCATCAGGATCAGATCGAACGTGCGGCGTTCGCAGGCGGCGACCGCTTCCTGGCCGTTGGAAACGATGGTGACGTGATGGCCGGCTTCCTCGAGGATCAGCCGGACGATTTCCTGGTTGGTCGGATAGTCTTCGGCGACGAGGATGATGCCTTGGCGCGGGGGAATGCTACAGGCGACGGATGGCGCGGCTGCCTGCGCCTGCGCCTCGGGCGCCGGCTCCGCGGGCAAAGTGAACCAGAACGTGCTTCCCTGGCCGGGCACGCTTTCAAGTCCCACCTCGCCGCCGAGAAGCTGAACCAGTTGCCGCACGATCGCCAGACCAAGGCCCGTGCCGCCGTACTGGCGCGTGGTGCTGACGTCGGCCTGGGTGAATCGTTCGAAAATGGCCTGCTGCTTTTCCGTCGGAACGCCGATGCCCGTGTCCCGCACCTCCACGCGCACGCGCGGCAAACCTTCCCCGGCCTCCAGTTCCACCGACACCCGCACCTCGCCGCGCGACGTGAACTTGATCGCGTTGGACACCAGATTCAGCAGAATCTGACGCAGGCGCAACGGATCGGACAGAATGCGCCCCGGCACATCGACGGCCATGGCGGCGACGAAACGCAATCCCTTGGCGCGGGCCTGCATCCCCGCCGTCTGGCTCGCATCGCGCAGCACCTGCGCCAAGTCCACGGGCACATGCTCCAGCACCAGCTTGCCCGACTCGATCTTGACCAGGTCGAGCAGATCATTGACCAGCATCAGCAGAATGTTGGACTCGCGGAGAATGATCTGGGCCTGCTGGCGGGCGGCGTCCAGCGTGGGGCAACGGAGGATGGCTTCGGAGAAGCCGATGATGCCGTTGAGCGGGGTGCGGATTTCGTGGGAAACATTGGACAAAAAGCGGGATTTGAGCCGGCTGGCTTCCTCGGCCGCCTCCTTGGCTTCGTGGAGATGACGCTCGGCGAGTTTCTTGGTGCTGACGTCTTCGAGCGAAAGCACCATGTGCGGCTTCTCGGCGATGAGCACCTGCTCCGCCTTGACGCTCAGCCAGATTTCCCGGTTCGCTCCGCCGGTGCTGGCTGGCAGCGTGACCAGATGTTCGCAGGTGGCGCGTCCCGAGCGGCGCGTCTCCTCCAGCAGGCGACGCCAGGTGCAGCTCGAACATTTCGGCGTCTTCCCGCACTGGCCTCCGCTGGCCAGCGCGTTGCCGCAGTCGATGACCATGCCCAGCGACTGACCCACCACTTCCGGTTCGGGTCGTCCGAGCATCTCGGCCACGCACTGGTTGGCGCCGCGGATCACCTGTTCGACATCGACCAGCAGCAGGCCGACCGGCGCCGCCTTGAAGATCGCCTGCAACGTCTGCTGTTTGTCGCGCAGCGCCTGCTGCTGCTGCGCCACCTGTTCCGTCAACGCGGCGTTGATCTGGAAAAAGCCGAACGGCGTGTTCGCGGAACTGGTGGTCTGCTCCACGCGATCCATCAACACGTCAGCCAGCCGCTGAAGACGCGCGTTGTCCTCGCGCAGCCGCGCCAGCTCGTCCTGTTTCGCCTGTGATTCGTCCATCGCTTACTCGCTAGCCCAAGGCAAAACCGGTGACTGTCTGGTTCATGTGCAGGCCGTTGTACTGTTCGCCGTAGGTGCAGAACCCGATCAGCGGATACCGCGACATCAGGCGGATGTGGTGTTCCAGGTTGGCGCTGCGTTCGAGTTCGACGCGCCGCTGATAACAGTGAAAAGCCACGATGATCCGCGGGTCCGTGCCGAGGCTGGTCCGCAGTCCGGTGTACTGCTCCACCGTGGTGTTCGACAGATCGCTGGCCTCGCCGATGCGCACGACCATGCCCTCCTCGATAGCGCAGAACAGGTCCAGTCGCTGCTCGTCCCATCCACGGATCGCGCGGGCATAGAAGCGGTCGTCCCACCGCAGCAGCAGCGGATGGCGCGAGACGACCTGGGCGTCGAGGTTCGGATACCCGATCGCCGCGGCATAAACCGAAGCGGCGGGCTGGCCGTTGAGTTCGAGAATCTGCCGTTTTTCCGCCACCGCGCCGGTGACGACGAATCGGCCGTCCAAAGGCGCGAAGTTCTGAAATCCGAACGTCCGGCAAGGCAACGTGGTGTCCACCCGCGCCACCACGGCGGCGCCGCTGACGAAGCGGTTGCCGTCAAACACGTAAGTCTTCTGAAACCGCTGCCCGTCGCCGGCGGACCCGCCGACAAAGTTCATCCCGTGGCTGGCGCCGTACAGCAGCGCCATCACGCGCTCCTCGGCGAAGCTCATGCCGTCGATCAGCGCCACGCCGAACCGCGTCCACGACCGGCTCGGCGCGTCCAGCCCCAGTTGCCGCGCCACCGCCTGCGTCTCGGTCACACCGAATTGCGCCACATTGGGAATCGCCACGAGCGTGGCGGAAAGCTGATCCGTCACCAGGGTCGCCGCCACCATGCCGTGATCGAACAGACCGCGCTCGGCGATCTGATGCCCCGCCGACGTGCAGGCCAGCACCGGCCCGTGAATCTGTTCAACCAGCGCCGCCGCCAACCCGTCCAGGTCGTACCGGGCATCGACAAACAGCACCGTCAACGCCGGCGCATCCGTGCCCGCGCTTTCCACAATGCCACGCACCGCGCGGCAGGGGTCAGGTTCGTCGATCGCTTGACGACAACAACGCACAGCCGACACAGGGGCCATGGACACTGCTCCCGGCCCCCCCGTCACACACATCGGCAAAAACCGCCATGGCGCTTACCGCGCATCCGGTAAACACCCTTATTTCGATCCGCATTTCGCCATCCGCGGCGAAGCCGATAATCCGCCCCGGCTGTCCCCGGCCATGCGGGCGGCGGTGATGATGCGTATCGCTGATTGAGCGGGTGGGGCCTGCTGGTCCATCTGCTTGTGGCCGGTATTTGCTCTACCAGGGTGAAAGCATAGGGCCACTTGAGCCTCGACCGTACCCAATGACCGAATGACCAAATCCAAATGACGAATGAAATACATATCACCACAACGGCACGACGAGCACGACGGCCATCACGTAAGGTCCTGCTCAAAAACAACCTGAACATCATTGCGTCTGGATTCTCGGACGAACCGATCATTTAGAGTATGGTTGACGATCCCAGCGTTGCAAGGATTCGGCGGAAGTTTCAGGCGTTTCGGCTCACGCCTGGCCGAACAACTTGCTTTTGCCGGCATGGATGTCATCGCCGTGGACCGTGACCTCGCCCTCGTCCAGCAGATGCGGGACAAGGTCATCCTGGCCGTCGCCCTCGACGCCACCGACGAAGCCGTCCTCCGCGCCCAGGGCATCAATGCGGTCAACGTCGCCATCGTCGGCATGTGCGAGGCCAGGCCCCGACGCCGACACAAACGGAAGTGATGATGCCCGACCCGCAACGCCGCCTCGACGCCGGCGACATTCTCGCCCGCCTCCCCGCCTCCGGAACTGCCCCTTGACCACCCAACGAAGCGCCGCGACTTGTCGCGTCCCGTGCCGCCATTGCCACACGCCATCGCGTCCCGTAGCATGACATAACCCGGGCGATTAGCTCAGTTGGCTAGAGCGCCACCCTTACAAGGTGGATGTCACAGGTTCGAGTCCTGTATCGCCCACTTCCCTGTCTTGCGTATCGTCGCAACCTACCGCAATCAGCGGATTTTCCGGGGTTTTCGTGCGATCGCGGTTGCCGTCCATCTGCCCATTGCGGACGTATTCCGACGTTTGCTGCGCCGGATTTTGCGCCGCTTTGATCGCACGGGCGAAATGGTCATCCGTCACTTGCCGGTAGAACGCATCGGCCACGGCTTCCGTGTGGCCCAGCCATGCCGCGCAGACGTGCGAGGGGAACAGGTCGGCCAGTTCCGTCGCCCGGCTGGCTCGCAGATTCTGCCACGGCTTGGGCCACGGCTTCAGACCTGCCGCTGTGATGTACCGGCACAACTGCGTCCGCAGGTTCGCCGATGGATCGCGGTAGCGCGTGATGACATGCACCGCGCCCGGCTCGGCTTCGTCAAAGACCGTCTGGAACAGGTCGGCCAGTTCAGGGAACATCGGGACAACGCGGATGCCGCCGTCTTCGTGATGCTCGGTCTTGCTTGCCCGGACGATGAACCGTTGCCGCTCGAAGTCCACGTCCTGCCACGTCAGAGCCAGCGGTTCCGATGGCGTGCGAAGTCCGCCCCACCGCGCCAGGGCGATGAGCAGTTTCCATTGCGCGTCCGTCGCCACGTCCACGACCTTGCGCACGTCATCGGCGGGAACAAACATCCGGCGGGCGGGATCGCCCTTGACCGCGCCTTTCAGATGAACAAGGGGATTCTCCGCGATCAGCTTTCGCCGACGGGCAACCTCGAAGAAATGCCGGGCGTATCGCGTCCACTTCATCACCGTCGAACGGGCGTTGCCTTTGCCGACAAGATGAGCTTTGTAGGCGTCCGCGTCCGCCGGCGTCACGGTGTCCAGCTTGCGGTCTTCGCCGAAGAATCGCCACGCCCACTTGGCGGCTTGCTCCATGACAAGCATGGTGGCCGGCTTCACGTCGGGGCGCTGGGCCAGATAGCCTTCAATGAACGCCCGGATGCCCGGAACGTCGGGGCCGGCCTGTCGCGGCTTCACGAGTCCAGCCCGCGCCAGCTTCGCGTGCAGCTTGTCGCCGACCTCGGACGCCCACAACGCCGTCTGACGGGCCACGGCCTGCCCGTGCATCGTCGCTGCCGCCAGTTCCTCGACATGGCAACGGATCGCTTCCGCCGCCTTGACGCTCATCTTGCCCAGCCGGATCGCCCGGCGGTTGCCGGCGGCATCGACCACGAGAATCCGCTTGCGCCCATCGGGATCATTGACCACGCTTGCCATGTCGTTTTCCTTTCACATTGGCGCGGGCCTGTTCCAGCGCCCGCTCGATCTTCGCCAGCGTTCCCAGCCGGGGCGAGACGTTGCCGCGTTCGATCCGGCAAAGGTTCTCCACCGGCAGCCCGGCCAGCTTCGCCAGTTCCTTCTGCGTCAGTCCCAGTTCGGCCCGCTGGTGAACGATCTTGCGGGCCAGGCTGGCGCGGGCATATTCCACGGCGGGGTAGTTGCCGTCTTTGTCCGGCTTGGGCATCGCCGGCAGGTCCGCCGCTTTCGCTTTGGTCGCCAGCCGCTCGAACGCGCTGCGTTCCATGACGACAAACTCCACGCCGCCCAGCTTGACGATTTGATGATCGTTCATGGTCATCCTTCGTAGAACCCGTCCCGGTGGCCGATCCGCTCGACCAGCACCGTCTGGCCATCCACGCGAAACTGTATCCGGTAGTCGCCCGTCCGCACGCGGAAGCAGCCCGCCAGCCCATGCCGCAGCGGCTTCGCACCACTCACCGCCGGCCACTGCGCCAGCCGCTCCAACACCTTGATGACGCGCCCGTGAATCACCAGCGGCAGTTGCTCCAGGTCGTCCATCGCCTGTCGAGTCAGCTTCACTTCCGCCATGCTGCACCATCCTATCCGTGATTGTTGATATCGTCAATACTGTTGACATTGGTTGATACTCCATCATTTACCGTTTGCGCGTGTGCGGCCTGATCGTTCAGCCATTTCGTCAGGGCCGCCGTCGGATAGAGGATCGTTCCCCCGCGTCGCAGATGGGGGATCGTTCCCGCCTTGGTCCACGTCCACAAGGTCCGCTCACTGACGCCCAGCGCCTTGGCCGCGTCTTTGGCCCGCATGGCCAGCACGGGAACCGTCGATGCCTTGCGGTTGTCGCGTATGTCATCCATGATCGTCCTGCCTTTCGTCCTGATTCGCGTTCTCAACCAGCCCCGGTCCTGCCCATAGATGCCCAAAGATGCCTAAGATGCCCACATAAATATGTGGGCAACAATGGGGGGCGAGGGCATCTATGGGCTAGTGGGCATCGACCAGTACCACCGACCTTCGCCGCCAAAACCATCCTTCTGGGCCACAACGTGAAGTGACTCTTTCGCCCGGCGCAGAACCTTGTCGGTGTACCCTTCTTGCCGGGCCAGCCGCTTGACCTCAGTGGCCAGCATCGTGCCGTTGCCCAGCGTGGCAGCAAGCCAGTCTTTCGCCTCATCGGTCGCGCTCCGGTCGTCGCTGTCGTTCTCAGCCGCCAAGGCGTCATCGGCGTGCATTTGCACCGGATCGGGTTCCCATTCGATCCGGGGCGGGTCGCCCACAATGCTGAACGCCAACCCGCCGCCTTCAGGGGCAAGGTTGTTTTTCCCCGGCAGCAAGAGTCGGCGAGCCTTGTTCTCAGGGTCGCGCGAAAGATGCCAGGTCGCACGCGCGATGCCGGTGTAGGCTCTGCTACCCAAGGCCATATCATCCGCGCGGCTCGCTGCCGCCTTTCGCGTGTGCAGTACCAGCAGGATGGCCGGGCCGTGCTTTTCCGCCAACGCCGCCACGGGAGCCAGGATGCTGCGGACCTCGTTGTCGCGGTGTCCATCGACTCGACCGCCGATGAAACTGCCGATCGGATCAACGATCACCAGCCGAGTCGATGCCGTCGCGCCCAGCGCCTTTTCCAGCGTGTCCACGTCGGCCAAGGTGAAAGCGAGTTCGCGCAGCCTGCCACGTTCATCACGGGCTTTTGTTCCGCGCAGAAGATGGACCCTGTTCACGTTCGCGCCATGGGCATCCAGGCGGGGCCGGATGGTGTCGGCTGGGTCATCCTCGCCGGTGATGAGAATCACGTCACCGGCATCACATACGCCGCCATCGGGCCATGACGATCCGTTCGTTATCCTTGCCGCCAGGTCCATCGTCACGAAGCTCTTGCCCTCGCCAGGTCGGCCCACCAGCAGCGTCAACCGGCCCAGCGGAATGCGGCCCGGCCAGAGCCATCGCACCTCGCGCGGCTCCACGTCCGACATGCGGATCAGCATCGGCCCGGTGTCGTCCACCGGGGCTACGCGAGCCGCCAGTGACGTCACCCGCTGTACCCGTTCCGCGACCTCCACCGGCGTTTTGCCGCTGTAGGCGTCACCCACCGCCATTTCCATCGCGTCGATCTGACCACGAAGCGCCGCCTTCTCGCGGATTGTCCGCACGTGCGACTCAACCGTCGCAGGATTTGCCGCACAATCCACCGCATCCATGAGGAAGTCGTGACCGCCAGCATCGGCAAGCCTACCCGTGTCCTCAAGCCGCCGATGCACGTGCGCCACCGCTGTTGGTTTGCCATTGTCCGCAACGTGCAACGCAGCCATGTAGACCAACCTGCATCGCTCGTCATGGATGTCGGCTGGATTGAGTCCGAGTGCGTCACGACACCTGAGGGCCATGTCACCCTTGATCGCCGAGTCGCAGAGGATCGCTCCGATCAACGCGACCTCGCTTTCGTAGGCGCTGGGTAGGGGTTTGTCGATGGGGATCATCGGTCGCCGCCTTCCTTGGCGTCGGTGGGATGCTGGGCGCGATCGGCGAGCATGGTGGCAACCCGCACGACCTGACGCTGGCGGCCCTGGGCGTTCACTAACGCCGCGGCACGCGAGGTCGCCGGCGCACCCCGGCGACTGCGACCTGGGCCGGAAAACGCTTGGCTCCACAAGGGCAAGTCCTCGCCGGGTTTCACTTCGCACCCCCTCGCCGGCGGGCGTCGATGGCGTTCAACTCATGGCGCACATGGGCCACCGTGTCGGCGTGGTACAGCCGCAGGACGCCGGCCCTCGCCGCTGGGGCGATATGCCGTCTGGTGCGCAGTACGTGCAGCACACGATGCAGCGGCACGGCAAGACGCTCGGCGATCCGGCCGGGCGTCAGTAGTCTTGGGGGACCGGACACGCTGGACATGGTACGAACCTCCGTCAGGCGTCATTGCCTTGTGGAAGTCCGCAGATTGTCGCGCGACATGCGAAAATAACCGGTGAATACGGGCCGTTCCGAGGCGCTGCATGTCGCGCGACAAGGCGCGACAACCGACTATCGGCGATTCATCTTCGCCCTCTTGGCCTGCCGATCCTCGCGGTCATTGTCGGCCTCTTGCTCGGCGATCAGTGCGTCCAGTTTGGCCTGTTCATCAGCGGGCCGGGTCGCAAGGTGATGATCCGTCATCGCCACCTGGCGCACTGGCCGCCCCGCAGCCCGCACTTTTTCGGCTTCCGCCTTGCGGGCCTTGAGGTATGAGGAAGCAACTACCGCCTTGTGAATGGTCGCACGCGAACAGCCCAGCGCCTTGGCCAGCTTGTTTTCGCTGGTCCACCCGTACTGTTTCACATGGGCCTCTGCCTTCGTCTTCGCCACTTCCCATGACATACCACCCTTGCTC
This sequence comes from Phycisphaeraceae bacterium, assembly GCA_020848195.1. Lineage (GTDB taxonomy): Bacteria > Planctomycetota > Phycisphaerae > Phycisphaerales > Phycisphaeraceae > JADLAP01. The sequence goes on along the minus strand of JADLAP010000258.1, from coordinate 1,470 downwards.
ACCGCCTGCGTCTGCTGCCCGCCTGCGACCTTCGCTGGATCAGATGAGCCATCAGACGTTACCGGTGTTCGTTGGGTTTCCAAGTCCGCGAGGATGCCACAGACCGTCGCATAGTCCTCGGCGAGGTCACGCCATTCAGTTTCACCACGGCCCGAAATTGTGATCGGTGATTGAGTTTGTTTCCCGTGTATTCCCGAAATCTGCATTGCGATCATTTTCCATCGCATCGCATCAAGGAAAACGCCAGTATGGGTTGGGATAGGCGATGATTCCGGCTCGGCGGATATGCTCAACTCACACTCCGCAACCAATGGATTGCCTTGAGTCTGAGCCAGCCAAAACGCACGATAGCAGGTTGATGCAATCTCACACAAGCGACGGTTGGCGTCCTTATTGCTGCGATGATCGGTTCGGAGTCTAAGGAACTGGGCCTGAAACTTGGCGAACGTGGACATGGCGATCCCCTTCTCCATGGGTCGGTCCCATCAACGACCGAGGATGTAGGATCGTTGGCGGGAGCTATCCGCCTAATCATCCTCTTTTCGGTGTCACGACGGCAAATCGGCGGTGTCATTCACGTCGCCGACAATCTCACGGAACGTCACGCCGCCGATGTACTTCACGTCGTCGGGGTCCACCGCCTCGGTGGATCGTCCGATGGGCTTGCCGTCGGCATCGACGTTGCCGCCGCAGACAGGGCAGCAAAGGTCATCAATCAAGATGATGTCCGAATCCAACCCGCCGCACTTGGCGCATTTCGATGGCGTGCCCTTGCTGGTCGCCTCAAGTTTCCGCAATCTGTCGCTGATTGATGGCATGGTGAACCTCCGTATTCTGTTCCAACGCTTCAATGCGGGCCAGGATGTCATGCTCAAGGGGCCGGCCCAGTGCCCGGTTGAGCAATTCTTTGATCGCTTGGGGATCCCCGCCCTTGGCCAGACTGACCAGCGTTGCCGCGACGGCGCGGATGTCGTCTTCGCTGACCGCTTCGACCAGCGCCGCCCGCAACTTGGCGACCTTACCGCCCAACGGGTTGCCAGGTCCGCCGGCGTTGCCCGTGGCGAACCGGCCATGCTGGTCCCGACATTCGCCGTTTGTTGACGGTGTGGCCATGTTCATTCCTCCAAGGGGTTCCCGTTCAGCCAGACTGGCGGTTCGGGCAGCGGGGCGGAACAGGCTTTCGTGGTTCGGTTTTTCGGCATGACATTTCCTCTGATAATGACGGCGCGCATGCGAGGCGCATCGGTCGGTAGTGCGCGAGTCCGCGCATGGATTCAAGCCCCCCATGGGGGTCACGTGGTCAGGGTCAGCAGTGCCGCCCGTTTGGCCGGGGTCATGGCAATCAGCGCCCGGACGTGCTCCACCACCGCCGCCCGGTCGGATTCGGGCAGGGCGTCCAGGGCGTCCGCCAGGGCTTTAATGTCGGGGTCAACGGGCGGAAGTGCGCCGTTTTGCGCGCCGCTTTGGGTG
>JADLAP010000257.1 GCA_020848195.1 Phycisphaeraceae bacterium | reverse complement strand
GGATCATCGGCGGAAAAACGGGATCATCGGGATCAAAATCGACCAAAACAGGCTTCGCGGGGGTAAAAATCAAGCTTCTCGCCCCAGTCACTCCACCCAAGGGGTCGGAGTGACTGGAGTCAACGGAATACCCAGTAATCCGAATGCCATGCGGTTTTCACCGCGACGGCCCGCACGTCATTCGTCGCGATTGCTCTGCATTGCATGAACCAAAACAAAAGTGAGATTTCCGTTCGCGCGGAAAGCGCGACAATTGTCGAGCAGGCCGTGGTGCTCGTTGTGCCGTCGTGGTGAATGTCTTTGTCTTCACTCGTCATTCGTCATTCGGATTTGGACATTCGGTCATTCAGCCATTCACCTCGACACGAACGTCACTTGGGCACATGCACCAGAAAACTGCCCTGTTTTTCCGGGGTTTGACCGCCTTCCTTCTGCCAGATCGGTTTGCCGTTGAGCTGGTTGTCCGGGTGCTGCTGCTGGGTCTTGAGCACCACTTCGGAATACCTGTCCTGCACGCCGACTTCGCGGCTCCACGCGGTTTCGTAATCCCACAGGCCGATGGTGACCACGGACATGTTGGGGCCGTGGTAGTAGAACGCCAGTTCGCCTTCCTTCCGCAGTTCCTCCGCGGCATCCTCGGCCGCCTTACGGGGATCGCCCTTGAACTGATCGTCGTACGCTCCGACCTGCAGCGTGTACAGATCCTGCCCGGCGTAACGCTTCAGGTCCAGTTGCGACCGCGCGGCCTGAGGCACGAAATTGATCCGCTTGACCTCGACATCCTGGTACGGACGGATGCCGTCGAGTTCGATCATGCGCGTCTGCCGCAGATCGCTCTGTGCGTCGCCGGCGTCGGCGCTGACGTAGTGGCCGCGGTAGACGATGGTTTTGCCTTGTTCCGTCCGTTGCCAGAGATCGGGCACGTTGCGGTCGCGCTGGAGCCGGTAAATCAGGCGCAGCGCCCGGCGTTGCTGCTCATCGCCGTCGAAGGATTCCAGCGGAATGGCCCAGATCGACGTCTGCCCAGCCGGGTTGAACTCCGCCAGATCGCCCCCGGCCTCGCCCCCGCCCCCGGAAGGTTTCCCCTGGGCATCCGTGTGCTCGCCGCGTTCCGATTCCCGTGCGAGGGTGCGATATTCGCCGAAGCTGTCCTTGACAATGCGCTGTTCATAGCAGCCCGTCAAGGCCGGCAACGTCGCCGAAAGGAGGATCGCCCGCATCCCCGGCTTCATATCCTGTCTCCGAACGGGATGATCAGTCCGACATTTTAGGCCCCGCAAAGTGCCTGTAGCCGCGTAAATCCTTGTGGCCGGCGGGACGGGTCCATGTGAACAGCTTGGTTTCGTGCAGCAGTTTGCCGTCACGGATGCAGTGACGGATCGCGTCTTCGATGCCCGGGATGCGGCGCAGCGTCGCACCGGTGGGTTGTGCCTTGGTGGTCCACTGGTCGGCGGAAAGTTGCCGCACCGCCGTGGCTTCGGAGGCGCCGTTGATCGTCACGAGCTGAGGCCGCGCCGATTCCAGCGTGCTGACCGCGATGTCCGGATTCGCCACGCCGCGCACGTATTGGCTGAACCGCCGGGGCAGCGAGCTCATCATGGCGGCTATGCTTCGGGGCAGTTTCTCTTCCTTGCCGCCGGAGGAGATCAGCACTTCCTCATAGCTTCGGCGCAGGAAGCCCTTGCTGCCCTTGATTTCGATGAACGGATTCGTGTTTTCCTCGCAGGCGTGGGTGTACTGCACGTTGATCTTCACGCCGTCGGGCAGCGTCAGCCTCAGCGAGCAGGTGTCGAAGTTTTCGATGTCGTTGACGCGGTACAGCTCGGCTTCGATGTCCTGAGGCGTCGCGCCCAGTTCCATCGTGGAACCCATCAGGAAGAGCGTGATGTTGATGTAGTGCGCCAAGGCGTTGTTGGCGGGTGAGTCCATGACCCAGGCGTCGCCTCGTTTGAGCGCCCCGGCCCAGTTGTTGCGGCTGTAGTAGCTGCTGTCGCGGGGCCAGCACGCCCAGACGGAGGCGCTCTGAACCTGGCCGATCGCGCCCTCCAGCAGCCTGCGCTTGGCGGGAACCGTCGTCGGGTCATACACATCCTGGTAGCCGATGGCCACCGGCAGCTTCGCCTTGTCCCGGGCCGCGATCATCGCGTCCAGGTCGTCCACGCAGCCGGCCACGGGCTTCTCGCACATCACCGCCTTGCCCGCCGCCAGAGCCATTTCCGTGTAGGGCCGGTGCATCTCGATCGGCAGCGGAAGCCACACCGCTTCCACTGGCTCCGACAGCAGTTGCTCGTAGGTCTCGCAGATTTTCACGCCCTGCTTCTGGAGTTTCCCCACCACCTCCGCGTGTTTGGCCGGATTGCTCGACATCGCGGCTGTAAGCTTCAAGGTCGGGTCCGATGAGGCTTCGTTTTCCGCAAACATACTCAGGTACGTGCCTCCGTAGCCGCCGAGGCCCACGGTGCCGGTGAGGACAGGTTTCATGCGTTGGAATCCTTGTTCGAGAAAGCGGCAATGTACTGAGGTGAGTTAACACAGGCAATGTCGCCTCTTGCATCCGCCGCGCGAACGGCCAAGAATGGACGCACGATGTTGCCCGACGCCGACTCCTGGCGCGATCTGCGGGACGGAATTGACGCCACCCGTCGGCGGCTGCGCATCAGCCTGCTGGCAGTGGGGCTTTCCCTCTTCGTTGCCTTGCCCGCCGCATGGCTCCTGCTGCTGTCGCTGACGGACCTGGTGATGCCGTTGCCTGTGTCGCTGCGTATCGCCGCCGCGATGGTGTTTTATCTGCTGGCATCGGGACTGCTGGCGGCCGGTGTACTCTGGCCCCTGGGCAAACCCATCTCACGTCAGCAGGTCGCCCTCCGCATTGAACGCTCCATCCCCGGCATGCACAACCGGCTGATCACCGTGCTGGACATGGCGCAACATCCGCGCGAAGGCATTGATGAAGCATTCGTCCGCCGGCTGATCGATCAGACCCGCGCGAAGATGCGCGATTATCACGTGAGCCAGGTGGTCAGTCCGGTTCCCGCGCGAAGGTGCGCCACGATCGCCAGCGCGGTGATGATGATCGCGCTGCTCGCGGCCGGGCTGCTGTGGGGCCAGCTTCCCATCGCGGCGGCGCGGATCCTGCTTCCCACCGCCGCCATCGCGCCGGCCTCGTGGATCCAGCTTGCCGTCATGCCCGGCCACACGCAGGTGCTGGAGGGCGAACCCCTGGCGGTGGACGCCTCCGTGCTGCGGGGGCACGCGGAGGAACTGAGCCTCGTCGTCTGGGCACAGGATGGCCGGGCGGTGAGATATCCCATGCAGCCCGCGACGACCAGCGGAACGGACTGGCGATTCACACTGCCCGCCGTGACGGAAGACCTGCGATACCGCGTCGAAGGCGGCGGCACATGGACGACCACCTGGCAGGTTAGCCGCCTTCGTCGGCCCGTGATTCACAAGGTCGATCTGGCGGTCATCTGGCCCGCATACACGCAGATGCCCCAGCCGCAGCCGGTGGACCCGGAGGCGGTGCAGGTTTCCGCGCCGGCGGGATCGACGTTGCTGGTGAAGGTCGCCGCCAGCGCCGACGCCGCCGACGGCCAGGTGCAATGGCTCGAAGCCCGCGAAGTCACACGCGAGGATCGCCGGGAGGTGGAGACCGTCTGGTTCGACGATGACCCGCCCGCCGACGCCGCGATCCAGGGCAATTGGCGCTGGCTCTCCGGCAGCGCGTTCAGCGGCCTACGCTGCTATACCTGTTCCTTCGATCACAAACCGTTCGGCCTGACCACGCGGCTCAGTCCCCTGACTCTCGGCCCGGACCAGAAGCTGGTCCTCCATGTCCGGCCTGACGACAAACATCCGGCCGGTCGCCTGATCGTCTCGGTGGACGGCGATCAGGGCAAGACAGACCTGTCGTGGGACAGCCTGGCGATGCCGCTGCCGCAGGAAGTGCAGAAAACTCCGGGATACATGGGCCTTTTGCCCAAACCCGGCACGTGGACGCGGTTGACCGTGTCGCCTGCGCAGGTCGATCCCAGGCTTGCGGGCAAGACGGTCAAGCTCACCGGCATCCGCTTCACCATTGAGGGCGGCGATCTGCTGCTGGACCGCATCGGCGCGGTGCGCGACGTGGTGCAACAGGTCACCGGCACGGAACTGAAGCCGGCCGGGATGTTCCAGATGCTGCCGGACCGCGAGGCCGGAAGCTGGATCGCCCGCGTGCCGGTGGAAGCGGACGGGCATTTCAGCGTGAGCCTCCGCGATGCGGGGGGACATGCCAGTTTTCCCACCCGGCCTCTGGCGGTGGTGGCGACGGCGGATCAGCCGCCGGTGGTGGTGGTGGAGAAGCCGGGCCAATCGGTGACGCTGGATCATGCCGAACCGCTGCCGGTGATGGCGCGGACATTCGACGATCTGGGCGTGATGAAAGCGGGGTTGCAGACGGGGTCGGCGCCCCAGCAGTGGGATGCCGTGCGATGGCTGGATCAGCCGCGGGAGCCGGACCGCACGCGCACGGTGCTGGCGGCGGTGGACCCGGCTTCGCTGAAGCTGTCACCCGGACAATCCGTGTACTACCGTATGGTGGTGGAGGACAGCAAGGGGCAGCAGTCGGTCAGCGAGGCTTATCGTCTGAGCCTGGCAGGCGAAGCGGGCAAGGCCGCCGCCGCGCCCCCGGCGCAGCGAGACCTGCTCCGCGGCCTGCTCGAAGGTCTGGACAAGCTGACGCAGGTCCAGGCTTCCGCCGCGGCCACCGTGGGCAAACTTCTGCTTGCGCCGCTGACGGAAGGCGAAGGCGGCAAGGCCGGCGTCGCTGTTTCTTCGCTGAAACTGCTTAATCCCGACGGATCGCCTCTGTCCGGTGAGCAGCTTCAGTCGCTGTACAAACAGCAACTGGAAACGTTGGCTCCGAAGGATCGCCAGGCGTGGCTCGATCAGGCTCAGCAGGCTGCGCAGCGGCAACATGAACAGGTCCATGATCTGTCCGAACAGTTCGCCCAGGCTGCGAAAGCTGCGGAGCAGTCGCCGGCGAGCCTGCCCATGGAAGCCCAGGCGTTGCGGATGATGTCAGGGCAACTGCTGTCCTCCGAGGGCGACCCGGCCCAGCTTCAACTGCAACTTCAGAGTCTCATGGCCAGCGGTGAACAACTGGTCCAGCAGCCGCAGGTTGCCCAGGACAACCTGGCTGCGATCATGACCCAGCTTCAGGCGCAGCAGGCGCTGGAGCAGGGTACGCAGGTGCGGCAGCAGTTGGTCACGCAGCGGGAGCAACTGGACCAGATGCGGCAGCAGGTGGAGGGCTTGCGCCAACAGGTATCCGAGGCGAAGACCGCGCGGGAACTTGAACAGATCAGCCGGCAACAGGCGCAGCTCGATCCCGCGCTGCTCAAGCAGATGGCGCAGGCGCGTGAACTGGCTCCACCGCCTACGCGGCGGGACGACATGCCCGCGCCGTGGGAAGCGCCGGGGCAGCGGATGGAAGAACTGCCTGTGGAGAAGGACACGCCGGAGGAGAAGCCGATAATCCCGGCGAAACCTGCAGCCAAGCCGACCTCGCCAGAGCCATCGCCCGCGCCGCGGGAGGAACTGGCGTGGTGGGACAAACCGGTGGACGAGCTGCCGACGATCCGCACCATGGAGAAGAGCCAGCGGTATGCCGATCGTGACACGCGGCCCGTGGAGCGACCCGCCCCGCGGCCAGCCTCCGGCGCGACGCCGCGCCAGCAGCTCATGCGGCATCAGGACGCCATGGCGCAGCAGCTCACGGAAGATTCCAACGCGCTGGCCGCCGTGGGAGGACAGATTGACCAGACCATGCAACAGACGCGGCAGTTTCTCGATCGCATGTCGCCATCCGTCGAGGGACCATCCGCGGCAGCCGGCGCTTCACCGATGACGCCCGAGCAGGCCCGCCAGCAGCTTCAGCAGTTGCTCGCGTCGCAGCCGATGCGGATGCTGTCGTCCATGGCCGGCCAGATGGCGGCGATGAACGGCCTGCCCGGCCGAACCAGCGCGACCGTGACGATGCAGCCCGGCGTCAGCAACGGCGCGGCTGGCGATCAGGGCGGTCAGGTCTACACCGTCGATCTTTCCAGCCTCGACCTCACCGCAGGCCAGCGGGCGTCGCTCTACCGACTCCCTCCCCAGCTTCGCGTCCCGCTGGTCGAGAGCATGAAGGAGAAAGGCCCCGAAGCCTATCAGCCGCTGATTGACGCCTACTACCGGCAACTCAGCGACAAAGTGCAGCCGTAGAGACAAGCAATGACGAAG
>JADLAP010000256.1 GCA_020848195.1 Phycisphaeraceae bacterium | reverse complement strand
TGAGAGCTGAACAAGAATTAGACACGCTTGAACGGATCAGCCAGATTCTTGGCGAAGGCCTGGAGCTTAACCAGGTTTTTGAACACGCCATGGATGTTTTGGTGAACCGAATGGGCATCCAGCGGGCCTCCCTGATCTTGTGGGATGACGCTTTGGAGCAATTGCGCACGGTCACAGCCGTGGGGATGAGCGCCGAGGAGATGGCCCGCGGACGCTACGCACTGGGCGAGGGCGTCACCGGGCAGGTGATCGCCACGGGCAAGTCCGCCATCCTCGCCGACATCCGCAAGCATCCGGAATTCCTTAACCGCACGGGCCGGCAGCTTCACCCGATCGGCGAAGGCGACCCGGCGCAGGACAAGGCCATCAGCTTCATCTGCGTGCCGGTGCGCGACGGCGACAAGTACGTCGGCGCCATCAGCGTCGACAAGCCCTTCGTCGACGATATTACGCTCGTCGCCGACGCCCGGCTGCTGGCCATCATCGCCGGCTCGTTCGCGCAGACCATCCGCATCCACCACCTGATGCAGTTGGAGAAGGATCAACTGCTCGAAGAGAACCAGCGTCTGCGCGACAACCTGCGTGGCCGGTATCGCTTCGACAACATCATCGGGTCCAGCCCCGTCATGCTCGACGTGCTGGCGACCGTCGGTCAGGTCGCCTCCAGCCGGGCCACCATCCTGCTGCTGGGCGAAACCGGCGTGGGCAAGGAACTGATCGCCAAGGCCCTGCACTACAACTCCCCGCGTCGCGACAAGCCGCTGATCCGCGTCAACTGCTCCGCGCTATCCCCGCAGCTTCTCGAATCCGAACTCTTCGGCCACGTCCGCGGCGCCTTCACCGGGGCCGTACGCGACAAGGTCGGACGATTCGAGGCCGCCGACGGAGGCTCGATCTTCCTCGACGAAATCGGAACCCTCGACGCCCAACTGCAGGTCTCCCTGCTCCGCGTGCTGCAGGAACGGGAGTTTGAACGCGTCGGCGATCACCGCACCATCAAGGTTGACGTCCGCGTCATCGCCGCCACCAATCTCGACCTCGAAGAGGAAGTCCGCAAGGGAACCTTCCGCGAAGACCTGTACTACCGGCTCAACGTCGTGACCATCAACATTCCGCCGCTTCGCAGCCGGCGCGAGGACATTCCCAAACTCATTGATTTCTTCCTCGATCGGTTCAACCGGGAGAACAGCCGGGATCTGCGCAAGATCAGCCGCGACGTGCTCAACACGATGCTGCGGTATCCGTGGCCGGGCAACGTGCGGGAGCTGGAAAACGCCATGGAGCGTGCCGTGGTGATGAGCACCGCGGAGGAGTTCACGGACGAGCTGTTGCCGCTGCAGATCCGCATGTTCGCCCATCAGGGCCGGGGCAACACGGCGGACGAATCGATCGAAGCCTTCGCCGGCCGGCTCGCGGAACAGGCCGTGCGGCAGTATCAGACTTCCGAAGGGCAGATTTACAGCCTCGTCATCGATGAAATCGAACGCAAGCTCATCCTCGAAGCCCTGCACCACACCGACGGCGTCAAGACCCGCGCCGCCGACTTCCTGGGCATCAATCGCAATACGCTGAACAAAAAGGTCAAGGACCTGGGCATCGAAGCAACGGATTGATGGATTGCGCCCCGCCCATGGGTACATTGCGATGTGACCTGTCGCGTCCTTTGCATTCGCGTTTCCATCCCGCATCACCTACCATCCCCCGCTTTGCCTTGCATGAAGCGAGCATCGCATGGATGTGATGACGATTGTCCGCGACAGCCTGATCCAGGGATTGGGCCTGTTTTCCGCACAGTACATTCCCGCCGGCTGCCGCATCTGCCGCATCGAGGGTCAGCCCACGCGGCGCAATGGTCCGCATGTGCTCTGGCTGGACGGTCGCCGCGGCATCGTCGTCGCCAACGACGCCCGTTACATCAATCACAGCGACCAGCCCAACGCCTGCTACTACGACGACCTGACCCTGCACGCGCTGCGCGACATCCATCCCGGCGAGGAGATCACCCACGATTACCGGGGCGATCTGACCGACGCGGATGACGATCTCGATTTCGCCGCATGACGGCTGGACGAATGACCCCGGTACAATGCCCGCATGAAGGATGTCCGCGGACAATCTCTGATGGGCAAAGTCGCCGTCGTCACCGGCGGGGCGATCCGCGTCGGACGGGCCATCTGTCTCGCCCTTGCCCGTGAAGGCATGGACATCGCGCTGACCTACCGCACCAGCGACGAGCCGGCGAAGCAACTGGTTGGCGAACTGGAAGCCCTCGGCCGGCGCGCGACGGCTATTTCCGTGGACTTCAACGAACCTGCCCCGGCTGCCGAGATCGTGCATGATGCGGTCGATCGCGCCTTCGGCCGCGTCGACGTTCTGGTCAACAACGCCAGCGTGTTCGACGCCAGCCCGATTGGCCAAATCACGCTGGAGCAACTGGAACACAACTTCCGCGTCAACGCGGCAAGCCCCATGCTGCTGATCCAGAAACTCGCCCCCCTGCTCCGCGCTCATTACCAGCCTGACGACCCTTCCACCCTGGGCCGGGTGGTCAACTTCATCGACATCCACGTCATGGGCCAGCCGCTGTCCGGGTATCTGCCCTACAACCTGTCCAAAGCGGCATTACTGGAAGTGACGCACACGGCCGCGATGGAGCTGGCCCCGGCGATCACGGTCAACGCCATCGCGCCCGGCGTCGTCGCCTGGGCCGACAGCTACACCGAGCAGATGAAACGCAACTACATGACCCGCGTCCCGTTGGCCCGCCCCGGCACGCCGGAGGACGCCGCCGCCGCCGTGCGCTATCTCGTCCGCGACGCCCACTACTGCACCGGCCAGATCATCCGCCTCGACGGCGGCAGGTTGCTGACGTGAAGCATTTTTGAGCCGAAGATGAACGCAGATAAACGCGGATAAGACAAGATTCAAAACAGTGTGATTGGAAGATGTATAGCCCGCAGATGCTCTGTACTCAGAGCTTCCACGGGATATTGTTCTGTTTTTTATCTGCGTTTATCTGCGTTCATCTGCGGCTAAAAAGCTTTGCTAAACTACTCCCACCCTAACCCGGCGGTGAACGGATGCTCCGCGAATTGCACATCACCAATCTGGCGGTCATCGACGACCTGACGCTCACGCTCGGCGAAGGGCTTAACTGTTTCACCGGCCAAACGGGGGCAGGCAAGAGTCTGATCCTCGGCGCATTTGAGTTGCTGTTGGGGCTGCGCAACGCCAATGCGGCGGAACTGCTGCGTCCCGGCGCGACGGAGGGCCGCATCTCCGGCCTGTTCGAGGTCGATGACGAGGAACTCCGCCAACAGGTCGCCGAACTGCTGGATCAAGGCGATGATTTCGACGGCCAGTTGCTCATCACCCGCAAGCTCTTCGCTTCCGGCCGCAGCAGCGCCAGCGTCAACGGCCAGCCCGCCACCGCCGCCATGGTCCGCGGCGTCGGCGAACTGCTCGTGGACATCCACGGCCAGCACGATCACCAGTACCTGCTCAAGCCGGGCAACCAGCTCGCCATCCTCGACCGTTTCGCCGACTGCCAGGACCTTCGCCGTGCGTATGCGCAGTTGCACGCCCGTCGCCGGGAACTCAAGCAACGTCAGCGCGACCTGGCGGCCTCGTCCGCGCTGCGTCGCCAGCAGCTTGATCTGGCCCTGTTTCAGGCGGATGAGATTGACGCCGCGGCCCTGGTGGAAGGCGAATTCGCCGAGTTGCAGGCCCGGCATCGCGTGCTGTCCAACAGCCAGAAAATCGCCCAGGACGCCGGCAGCGTACATGCCGCGATGTACGACAGCGAGGGCAGCATCATCGAGCGGCTACATGCCGTGCATCACGTGCTGGAATCCCTGGCGGAACTGGATCAGCAGCTCAAACCGACGCAGGAGGCTGTACGCGAGGCGACGCTGTCGTTGCAGGAAGCGGCGTACGACCTTGGCGGCTACCTCAGCCGGCTGGACATCAGCCCAGGGGAAGTCGCGGAGGTCACGGAACGGCTGAACCTGATCAATCGTCTGGTGGCCAAATATGCGGGCCGCGCCCCGGCGGATGATCCCGTGGCCCAGGTGCTGGCCTTCCGTCAGCAGTTGCAGGAGCAGATCGACGCGATCCAGGCGGACAATCAGGATGAAGGCTCCCTCCAGCAGCAACGCGACGAAGTGGACACACAGTGGCGCAAGGTGGGCCTGGAGCTGACCAAAGTCCGACAGGCAGCGGCGAAAAAGCTGGCTCCGCAGGTCGACGTGGAACTGAAGGAACTGGGCATGGCCGACGCCGCGTTCCACATCGAGTTCACGCCCGTGGTGGATGATGACGAAACGGACGACAGCGCCTCCGGGTTCGATCTGGCGGAAATGATGGTCCGCACCAATCCCGGCCAGCCGGCGCGGCCGCTGCGTCGCATCGCCTCCGGCGGCGAAATGTCCCGCATCATGCTCGCGCTCAAATCCATCCTCGCCGACAGCGACCGCATCAGCGTGCTGGTGTTCGACGAGATCGACGCCAACATCGGCGGACGGATGGGCACGGTCATCGGCGGCAAACTCCGCGATCTGGCCCGTCAAGGTCAGGGCAAGTCACGCAAGCCCGGCCGGCACCAGGTGCTGTGCATCACGCACCTGCCGCAGATCGCCGTCTACGCCGATCGTCATCTGCGCGTGGTCAAACAGGTCAGCGGCAAAGGCGAGCGGAAACAGACCAGCACCACCGTGCAGGCGCTGGAAGGTTCGCAGCGGATCGACGAACTGGCGGAAATGCTCGCCGGCAAACAGGTCACCCGCACCACGCGGCAACAGGTGCAGGAAATGCTCGCCGCGGCGCACTAGCGCCGCTTGCGGCGTCGCGGAAATGGTGCACAGTCCCGTCGGCATCCTCACCGTGCCGGCGGATCAGGCCTTGAGTTTGAGATAGGACAGGACATTGACGGGGCCGCGCCCTGCGCCGAGTCCGGTGGTCTGGCGGATCGCTTCGCTGATGAGCGTCTTGGCAATGGCCAGGGCTTCCGGCAGCGGTTTGCCTTTAGCCAGTGCCGCGGTGACGGCGGCGCTGAAGGCGCAGCCGGAGCCGTGCGTGTGGGTCGTCGGACGCCACGGACTGGTCAGCTCCATCAGGTCGCGGCCATCGAAGAAGAAGTCCACCGCGACGCCCTCATGCTCATCCTCGCGGCGAAGCCCCTTGACCAGGCACGCCTTGACGCCGAAGCGGGCGCAGATTTCACGGGCCGCCTGTTGCGCGCCGGCTTCATCCGCGATCGGCTGCTTCCGCCCCAGCAATCGCCCAGCTTCCGCAAGATTCGGCGTCGTCAGCGTCGCCAGCGGCAACAGCTTCTTCGCCAGCACGGACACCGCGTCGTCGTCGATCAGGCTCGCCCCGCTCTTGGCGACCATCACGGGATCGACCACCAGGGGAAACAGGTTCGACGCCGCGATGCGCCTGGCCACGGCTTCGATCATGGCTGCGTGGCCCAACATGCCGGTTTTCGTCGCTTTGACCGGAAAATCGCTGGCGACCGCGTCGATCTGTTCCACCACGAGGGCGGGATCGAGCACCAGGGATTGCCGCACGCCGAGGGTGTTTTGAGCCGTGATGGCGGTGATGGCCGAAGCGCCATAGACGTCCATGACGGAGAAGACTTTGAGATCCGCCTGAATGCCCGCGCCGCCGCTGCTGTCGCTGCCCGCGATGGTCAGCGCCACATCGACGCCGGGAACGGTTCGTTCTGCCACGAGAAAATCTCCTTGCAATGGACGAGATCGCGCTACTGCCGGTCGTCGCCAACCGGCGCGAGGCGGGCATCATGATAGCCCTCAGCCTATCGGCGAAGGCGAACCACCGTGCTGTCGCGCAGGCCAAGGCTTTCGTAAATCTGTCGCGTGGAGTCCGAACGGTTGAGCGTGTAAAAGTGAATGCCCTTGACCTGGTTGTCCAGCAGGTCCCGGCACTGCTCGGCCGCCCAGTGCAAACCGACCCGCCGCACTGCTTCGGAATCGTCCTGCACCCGGTACAGGCTCTTGAGCAGCGAAGCGGGAAAACGCGAGCCGGCCGCGAGGTCCGCCATCCGCACCATCCCCGGCAGCGACGCCACCGGCATCACCCCCGCGATGATCGGCACGCGGATCCCCGCCAGATCGCACCGTTCGCGGAAGTCGTAGAAATCCCGGTTGTCGAAAAAGAGCTGCGTGCAGATGTAGTCCGCGCCTTCCGCCACTTTTGCTTTGAGATGATCCAGTTCCTTCAGACGATTGGGCGTCGAGGGATGGCCTTCCGGGAACCCCGCCACACCGATGCCGAAGCCGCGCGGGTCCGGGTGGATCTTCCGATCGTTGAATTTTCGAATGAACCGCACCAGGTCCGCCGCGTGACGGAACGCATCGCGGTTGCGGTCGTAGTCGGGCAGATCGCGCGGCGGATCGCCCCCGAGCGCCAGCAGATTCGACATGCCCGCCTCCGCGTATCGCCGCAGAATCTCCGCGATCTCCGCCTCGCTGTGGCACACGCAGGTCAGATGCGGAACCGGGTCCAGCGTCGTGGTGTTGCGAATCCGCACCACCAGGTCATGCGTCAAGTCCCGCGTCGTGCCCCCCGCTCCGTATGTCACCGACACGAATGAAGGTTTGAGCGGCTCGAGCTGGCTGATCGTCTGATACAGCGACTCCGCGGCGTCGGCGGTCTTCGGCGGGAAGAACTCGAACGACAGCGTCGTCGCCTGCTGGTCGAAGATATCGCGGACGTGCATTCCATTAATCCCTTCATCCGGATATATGGATGATATGTTTCACCCGCCCGCCCGTCAAGGAATATCATCCGGGACAATGTCCGAATGTCCAAATCCGAATGTCGAATGACACCCCCAGGACTCGAAGACTCGTCCTGGGGCTTGCGGGGTGGTCATTCGTCATGCTGATTTGGACATTCGGGTATTTTCCCCCAGGGCGAACGCATATGGAATTGGTCCCCTCTCCCTTCCAGGGAGAGGGTTAGGGTGAGGATTGGGCGTGCGTGAACCGGCACGACAAATCGCGGGTAAAACGTGATGGATCGCCGTACCCTCACCCAGCCTCTCCCTGAAAGGGAGAGGGGCAAAAG
>JADLAP010000386.1 GCA_020848195.1 Phycisphaeraceae bacterium | reverse complement strand
CCTTCAGAACCTCTCGGACATGCTGGACAGAAGCGCGTTAAAAAATCAGGCCAAGGCAGATTCCATAAAGGCCGTTGCCCGAAATTCGGAAGCGGAATCAAATTCCAAACGTACCGAAGCGGATACTTATCTGCAATCTCTTGACAAAGCTGCTTACGAGGAAATAAGCACCGCGACCGGATATAAGCCTGAAACAACTGCTTCAAACACAGCCTCTACAACTCCATCTGCTACCGAGCCAGCCGTTAACACAACTGCTGCCGTTCCAACAGAAACCAAAACAGGAACTGCCCAGAATGAACCGTCTGCCGTAAATACAGGCACTACACCAACAACAGGAACTGTACAGAACGAACCTGCTGTCGCAAATACAGGCACTACACCAACAACAGGAACCGAAACTAAAACAGGAACTGCACAGAACGAGCCTGCTGCTGTAAATACAAATACAACACCCGCAACAACTCCTTCAGCAACCACAACAGAAACAGCAAAAACCAATACCGCTGTAGAAACCAATCCTGCTGCGCAACAGACTGCCAACACACAAGCAGAAACCAAAACAGAAACCGTAACCCCTGCTACAACAACCGAACCTGCTGTAACCAAAACAGAAACGTCAACACAACCTGTAACAACCGAACCCGCTGTTGCAAAAACAGAAAGCATCACGCCTCCTGCTACTGCCGAAACTACCACCCGGACAGAAACACCTGCAACAGAACCGGCCAACACAACAACTTCTTCAGTTAAAACAGGAACTGCAACCGGATCATTTACCGGCTCAATGGCTTCTTCTGCTGAAATGCTGAAATATTACGATGCCCTTTTTGACAAACTTGACCTCTCCGGGCCCACCTACTCTGAGTCAAAGCCCATCCCTGTGGATGCTCCCATGCCCGAAGGATTGGTCTTCAAAGTACAGATAGGTGCTTTCCGCAATCCCATCCCGCAAGATCTTTTCAAAGGAATAAAGCCTGTAACCGCAGAAACAACCCCGGGCGGACTGAAACGTTACACAGCCGGGCTCTTCGAGAAATTTGCTACGGCCAATAATGCAAAAACCCAGGTGAACAACCTCGGATACCGCGATGCATTCATCGTTGCATTCTTTAACGGAAAAAGGATAACGATCAATGAAGCCCTGGCAAAAGCGAGGGAAGCAGGAGAAACCATTGATCCTTCGGCTGTGAGCAGCACCGCAACCCAGCTCACCGGAAACACAAATCAAACTTCCGCTGTCGGCACCCGTGTTGCAGAAGCAACCGATGTGAAGTCCGTAAGCGGATT
>JADLAP010000255.1 GCA_020848195.1 Phycisphaeraceae bacterium | reverse complement strand
CAGGGTGAGGGTTCGGCGTACGCAAACCGGCACGTCCAATCACGGGCAAAACGTGATCGAACGACGTACCCTCACCCATCCTCTCCCTGAAAGGGAGAGGGGCAAAAGCCACATGCGTTTGCCCTGACTTCCACGGCTCGAAGACTCGCCATGGGGCTTGTGCATCCCCGATGTGGCAACTACGGGCAGACTGCCCGCGCGTCCGCACGACGACGTGATCGCCGGCTTACTTGTTGAACATTTTGTTGAGGAACAGCCCTGCGACGCCGAAGATGGCGCTGAGCGCCAGCAGGAGCAGAGCGTAGAGTCCGAGGGTTCCGCCGCTGGCGCTCATGGCCAAGGTGATGAGGTTGCTGGCGCCGAAGAGGGCGGAAATATTGACGATCAGGACGAGGATGAGGCTGATGAAAGCGCCGATGAGCAGCCCGGCGAGCAGTCCGTCGCCGGCGGGATCGTAGGGTTCGGTCGCCTCGACGGTGACGTAGGTGGTTGCGGCCACGGGCGCGGCAGGCGCGGCTTCCACAACGGGTGCGGCCTCGACGATGGTCGGGGCGTCCCTCATCGCGGCCTTGCGGCCTCGGGCGACCGGAGGGGCGGTGATGGCGGACTCATCCGCCGCGGAGCCGGAGTGCGCCGCTTCCAGCGTCACCGCGCCGTCGAACACGCCGGAGGAACCTGCCGCCGTGTCCATCTTCGTTTCGCCGCCCGCGCCCTCGGTTCCGCCGGAGGGATAGATTTCGTCCAGCAGTTCCGCGCCCAGGCTGGTGTCGTCGCTTTCACGGGTCAGGTCCAGCAGACCGCTGCCGGAGCCGACGCTTTCGAGGGCGAGGTCTTCGTCCTCCGTCGTGGCGCGGGTGACCAGCGTCTGCGCCATCGGGTCGGCTTCTTCGACTTCATCGGCGTCGAAGACGCTGATGCCGGTGGCCTGTCGGGCGTCCTCGCGCGGTGTTCTGGCTTCGGCAGCTTCTTCGGTGAGGCTCAGGGCGTCGGTGCCGGTGCTGTCGCCGAGGGTGGCGGCCGCGGCGCCGCTGCTGCCGCCGAGGTCGTCCAGCGCCAGGCCCAGACCGCTGCTGCCTTCGTTGGCGTTGTCTTCCAGCGCGGTAGCGCCCAGACCGGAGTCCGAGAGCATGACGCCGGAATCGCCGCCGGTGTCGGACAGTTCCATGCCGGAGTCGCCGCCGGTGTCCGCCAGCGCGAGGCCGGAGTCGCTGCCGGCATCGGTGGACATGGAGATGTCGGTGCCCGATCCTTCGAGTCCGGAGGATCCGCCTGTGGAGCCGCTGAGGCCTGTATTGCTCAGGTCGCCGGTGCCGCTGAGATCGACACCGGTGCTGTCGGACAGGGCGACGCCGTCGCCGGAATCGTCCATGGAGAGCTTGATTTCGCCGGTGTCCTGCATGCCGGTGTCGGCCAGGGGCAGGGCGGCACTGTCGCCGCTGGCTCCGGTGTCGCCGAGCGTGATGGCGCCGGTGTCGTCGGAATCGGCGAGGGAAATGCCCGTCTCGCCGCTGTCGGCCATGGGCAGCCCGGAATTGGCCTGCGATTCATCGCTGGACGCCATCGCGTCCACTTCATCGGCGCGGAACATGAGTTGATCGCGGTCGCGGAACTGTCGCAACTGGCCCCGCGAGGCCATCTGCTTCACCACGTCTTCGCTGACTCCCAGCTTGGCGGCGGCTTCCTTCAGAGAGTAAAACTTCGCCTTCGCCATGGCTGTGCTCCTGACTTCGGATCGGGGGCGACTACCCCACTGTCTCTATCGTACTTTACGTCCCCGCCGGATGACTGACAACTATCACCGCTTGCGGCGTCGTGGAATCCCGCGTTTCCCCTCCATCTATCCCTCAACCCTCACAAATTCCTCAATTTCCAGCCCGTACGCGATCAGTTCCGAGGGCATGAACGCATGGTTCGTCAGCAGCTTCAGCCGGCGGATGCCCAGGTCGCGCAGGATTTGACAGCCGATGCCGTACGCCCCCTTGTCCGGCGGCGGCTGCATGCCCGGCGTCGGCTGGCCCAGACCCAGCCGCGGCAGGTGGCCGCCTTCCTCGCGGTCCTGGTGCGGCAGGTTCAGCGTCTGCAACCGCTGGAGCAACCCCCGGCCCGTCATCTCATGTCGCAGGTACACCAGCGCGCCCTGACCCGTCTCGTCGATCTTCCGCAATGCCGCGTGCAGCGTCCGGCCCGACGGCTGCGCCATGTCGCCCAGCACATCCCCCAGCAGGTTCTGGCTGTGCATCCGCACCAGCACCGGCTCGCTCACTTCCACAGGCTCGCCGCGATCATCTAATTGTCCCACGTTCCCCTTCACCAGCGCCACGTGAGGCAACGCATCCACCAGACAGTGGTACGCGATCAGTCGGAACCGGCCATACTCCGATTCAAACGGAACCGTCTCGATCCGTTGCACCAGCTTCTCGCGCTGAAGCCGGTGCTGGATGATGTCGCGCACGGAGCACATCTTGAGATGATGCTTCCGGCAGATCGTCTCCAGCTCCGGCCTTCGCGCCATGGTGCCGTCTTCATTCATCACTTCGATGATCACCGCGCCGGGCCGCAATCCCGCCAGCCGGCACAGGTCGATGGAGCCTTCCGTCTGGCCCGCCCGCACCAGCGTGCCGCCTTCCCGCGCCCGCAGCGGATGCGTGTGGCCCGGCCGGGTGAAATCATGCGGCGACGCCTGGGGATCGACCAGACGTCGAATCGTCGTCGAACGATCAGCGGCGCTGACGCCGGTGCTGACGCCGAATTTCGCGCTCGCGTCCACGCTGACGGTGTAGGCCGTGCCCCGCGGCGCGGTGTGCGTCGTGCTCTGCGGAACCAGTTCCAGCTCCTCGCAACGCCTGGCCGACAACGCCACGCACATCATGCCCCGCGCCTCGCGCAGCATGAAATTCACCATCGCCGGCGTCGCATGTTCGGCCGCGCAGACCAGATCGCCTTCGTTTTCCCGGTCTTCGTCGTCGACCAGCACGATCATGCGACCTTCGCGCAGCTCCGTCAGGATGTCAGAAATCGAATCCATCCCCACAGCTTACCGAACGCCGCGATTTCACGATATGTCCCCCGCAAGTCCCATGGCGAGTCCCCCCGGAAGTGCGAGCCGTGGGGGTCTCCGCGTAGTCATGCGGGTCATGCGGACGCGCGGGCCGATTGCCCTGACCCTTTTACACAACTCCATTTCGCCGGCCGAAGGCCCCGCGGAAGACCTGAGTACAGGTCATCCGCGGGCTTTGGTCGGTCCATGACGAAGGGCAAAGCCCGCAGATGGGGCGTACTCGCCCCGCACCGGAACTTTCACCTCGCCCAGAAGGTGAAGGGCAAAGCCCGCAGATGGGGCGTACTCGCCCCTTCTGCGGGGGCTTGCGAGGAAACGGCGAGAGTTGGCGAATCTTGAAGTTGTGTATCAGGGTCAGGGCAAACTGCCCGCGGCAGTGGAACAGGCGTCACGGCCCCAGCACCAGCATCGTTCGCGGCGAGAAGGGATACTTCTTCGCCACCGCGACGACATCGTCCCTCGTCACCTGCATCAGCCGCCGCGATTCCTCCTCCAGCGACAGATACCGTCGCAGGTAGGTCCACTGCGTGCCCAGCGCCCGCATTCGGCCGCCGGGGTTTTCGCCCTGCAGCGCCAGCTCGGTGGCGAGTTTGTTTTTCGCGCGTTCCACTTCATCGTCGGTCAGGTCGGCCATCGACTGATCCAGCACGCCCAGCAGCGTGGCGCGGACCTTGTCCAGCCGGTCGGGATCGCACGACGCGAACGCCATGTAGACCCCCGTGCCGTCCATGGACATGTGCGAAAGATCAGCTTCATCCGCCAGGCCCGGATCGACCAAAGCCCAGTAGAGCCGGGAGCCTTCATCGTCGCCGAGGACGTCCGTCAGCACCGCCGCGGCATAGCGGTCTTCGTCCTGCGAGCTGGGGCCGGGGGTCATCAGGGCCAGGTACGTGCGGGTGAGCTTGGGATCGTGCATCACATGATCGCCGGCGGCGGTCGCCGGGGGCGTGACATCGCGTCCCGCGCCGGTGGCCCGCCAAGGCTTCGTCTGAGCTTCAAGCTGGGCCACGAGCCGGGCGAAATCCATCTTGCCCGCCGCGGCGACGGTGATGTTGTCCGGGCCGTACCGGGCATCGAAGTAGCTGCGCATCTGCCCGCTGGTCAGCGCCTCGATGGACGCGACGGTTTCCAGCACGCGGAAGCCCAGGGCGTGGCGGGCGAAACAGGCTTCCTGCAAGGCGTCCTGCAACCGCCACTGCGGCCGATCCTCGTACATGCCGATTTCCTCGAGGATCACCTTCTTTTCCACGTCGAAATCCGCCTGCCTCAGCGCCGGACGCAGCATGTCGCTCAGCAGGTCCACCGACCGATCGAAATACTCCGGCAGCACATGGGAGTAGTACACCGTCTTTTCGTGGCTGGTGTAGGCGTTGTAGTTGGCCCCGATCTCGTCGAACTCGCGGTTGACGTCGTCAGCCGTGCGTTTCGCGGTGCCCTTGAACATCATGTGTTCGAGGAAATGGCTGACGCCCATGACGGGCAGGGTTTCATCGCGTGTGCCCGTGCGCACGAAAAACCCCACGGCCGCCGTGTGGGCGTCCGCATCGCACTCGGCCACGATCGTCAGACCGTTGGCCAGCCGGTGTTCCTGAAAGTGGATCGCCATGGGCGCAACGCCACGCGGCACTTCCGCCGTGACTTATCCCAACGCCTTGTTCAACGCAGCCGCGAATTCCTGCTTCTGCGTCAGGCCCACGAACTTCCGCACGACCTGGCCGTCCTTAAACAGGATGATCGTCGGGATCGCGTTGATGCCGAACTTCACCGACACGTCGCGGTTGTTGTCCGTATCGACCTTGCCGACCTTCGCCTTGCCCGCGAACTCGCCGGCGATCTCGTCGATCGTCGGGGCCAGCATCCGGCAGGGCATGCACCATTCCGCCCAGAAGTCCACCAGAACAGGCTTGTCGCTCTGCAACACTTCCTGCTCGAAATTTGAATCCGTCAGTTCCAGCACCGCGCTGCTTGCCATGATCGTGCTCCTGTAAGTTCGGTGGCGATTCTAGGGCTGCATGCGCGCTTCGGCAAACGAGATGGGGCCTTTTCCCATGTTGTTCAATTCTCGACCAGCAACCTTGGCCGCGTTCGCAACAACAGCCGTCATAGCCGCACCGTCTTCGGTGCGGTCTTCACGTCCTTTCCATCGAGAAGCCCAATCGTGAACTGTCCTCGTGCCCTCGCGCCGTATTACCATGTCGGCATCATGAACCCACGGAAACAAGTCGAACTGCGTTATGGCCGGACGCGGCTGACCGTATCGGTTCCCGCGTCCGCCGCCGTGCTGACCCATCCCGTCGTCCACGCCGCCGCGGACGCCATCGCCGTCGTGCGCCATGCCCTGCGCCAGCCCATCGCCTCGGCCCCGCTGGAACAGTTGCTGCGGCAGCGCAAGCCGCGCACCGTCGCCATCAGCATCAGCGACATCACCCGACCCGTGCCCAATGAGCCGATCGTCACGGCACTTCTCGTAATCCTGGGCGCCTGCGGCATTCCCGACTCCGCCGTGGTCGTGGTCATCGCCACCGGCATGCACCGTCCCAGCACGCCGGAGGAACGCAAGTTCATGCTCGGCTCCGCGCTGCTTCATCGCGTGGAAGTGATCGACCACATCGCCGACGACGCCGCCACGCTTGTCAGCGTCAGCGACAACCCGCCCGTCAGCGTGAACGCACGCTTCGCCAGGGCGGACTTCAAAATCGTCACCGGCCTGATCGAGCCGCACTTCATGGCGGGCTACTCCGGCGGCCGAAAAGGCGTCTGCCCCGGCCTCGTCGATCTCAAGACCGTTCAACGTTTCCACGGCTACCGCACCCTCGCCGACCCCCGCAGCGCCGAAGGCGTCATGACAGGAAATCCATGTCACGATGAAGCCATGCGCGTGGCGAACCTCGTCGGCGTGGATTTTCTCGTCAACGTCACCATCGCCCACGACCGCAAGCTCGCCAAGGTCTACGCCGGTGATCTCGTCGCCGCTCACGACGCCGGCTGCAAGGACGTCGCCCAATCCACTTGTGCCCAGGTGAACGATTCGTTCGACCTCGTCGTCACCAGCGGCGGCGGCTATCCGCTCGACGAAACCGTCTATCAGACGAGCAAAGGCATCGTCATGGCTCTGCCCGCGCTGCACCGTGATTCCACGCTGCTGATCGCCTCCGACTGCAAAGAGATCGGCTCACCCGAATTCACCGGAATGCTTGAAACCTACAGCAACGACTGGCGCCGCTTCCTGGACGACATCTCCCGTCAGGCCTGCCCCATCAAGGACCAATGGGTGCTGCAGATGCTCGCCCGCGTGCACGAACGGATCACGCTCGATCGGGTCTGCCTTGCCGCCGACGACGTGCCCACCGCCATGCGCGGCAAACTCTGGTGCCGCTGGGTGGACGGCCAAGGCAACGCCCAGACCAAAGTCCAGCGATTCATCGACGAATACCTGGCTGCCCATCCCGCCGCGAAACTCGCGGTGATTCCCGAAGGCCCGTACACCATGCTTGTCCGCGCGACGCCGTGATGCGGTTGGGGGACCGGGGGGCCGGGGGGAAACGGGATCAGCCGCCGGACGCCCGCAGGTCCATGTCGCAGTTGAGCGAATCGCAGAGGTTTTCCAGTTCCTGCCTCAGCGTTTTCACTGGCGTCTGCGGAGGCACGGTCATGCTCAGCGTCATGGTGAACAGGGGCGTGCCGGAGTACGCGCCGGCTTCGAGGTGGGTTTCCAGTTCCTCGATGTTGACGTCCTGCTGATGGAGCAGGTGGGTGATGCGGTGGACGATGCCGGGCTGATCCATGGCGGAGACGCGGAGCTGGAACGGCCGGCCGGCGCGACGGGGACCGCCTCCGGTCTGGGCCTTGACGGTGACGGACAGGCCGATGCGTTCGCCGGCGGCAACGATGCTTTGACCGGCTTTTTCAGCCT
>JADLAP010000254.1 GCA_020848195.1 Phycisphaeraceae bacterium | reverse complement strand
CGCGCGATGATCTTCACCGGCCCGCCCCTGAGCCAGGCGGATGACCCCGTCGTCGTCCAGCGATTGCTGGGATACGAAGGACGCAAGATCGTCTGCGGCGGCGCGTCGGGCAATCTCGTGGCCCGTTGTCTGGGCGTGGTCCCCGAAGTGGACATCGATTCCATGACCCCGCGGGTTCCGCCGATGGCGACCATTGCCGGCATCGACCTGGTCACCGAAGGCATCATCACCATGAACGCGGCACTGGGATTGATGCGCCAAAGCGAATGTCGCCCAGAGCGATTGCCATCAGCCAGGGACGGCGCGACAATGCTGGCACGGGAGATTCTCCTGGCCGATGAGGTGTTTTTCCTCGTCGGCCAGAAGATCAACGAGTTCTACCAAAACCCCGACCTGCCGCTGAACCTGTCGCTGCGGAAAAGCCTGGTGAACCAGTTCATGGACCTGCTCCGCGCGCACGGGCGCGAGGTGAAGGTGGAGTACATGTGATGGGTGCGGGCAACCGATGATACCAGTAGCTGCAGTTGACCGGTGACACCTGCGATGAAAAATATATTTCATCTGAGCCATTGAGGATGTTCTTCGCACGCTGCTGGTAACTGTGTCTGATATGCTATTTGTTGATGGTTGTCGTCGTGGTGGCACACTCAGACGGTGGTGGACTCGCGTTATGTCATTCAAACTGTCAATTCCGACTAGTAAGCCGAATCCCCCTCTGCAGCTTGCTGTAGAAGTCGGGGAAATGCTCTTCATACTTGGTGCCAACGGCACCGGTAAATCGAGTCTCATGCAGGCTTTCACTACCGGAAGCAAAGAAAATACCAGACGAATCACTGCACACCGCCAAACTTGGTTTGAATCGGGATCACCCGAATTCACTGGCAAACAGCGTGCGGAATTTGAACGGGCTGTGTTCAATTATGACCAGCAGTTGGGTGCGAGATGGAAGGACGCATATTCCTCCCAGCGTGCTCAGATGGCGATCTACGATCTGGTTAATTCTGAAAATGTGCGTGCTCGCGAAATCGCGCGAGCCGTTGCCGACAAAAACCAAGAGAAAGTGGATACGCTTGACGCCAAGAACAGTGCGTTCACGATCTTGAATCGCTTACTAAGACTGGCCAATCTCGATATCGTCGTGTCCGTGGAGGCAAATGACGAGATTATGGCTACCCGAAATGGAAGCAAACCATACAGCATCGCAAAACTTTCCGACGGCGAACGCAATGCGATCCTCATTGCCGCCAACGTGCTGACCGTACCGACAGAAACACTTCTCCTGATCGATGAGCCGGAACGGCACCTGCATCGGTCGATCATATCGCCACTGTTATCTCTTCTGCTCAAGGAAAGGCCAGATTGTGCATTCGTCGTGTCCACGCACGAGCCACTGCTTCCGGTCGACAATCCGAGTTCGAAAGTCTTGTTGACTCGGGCTTGTGTGTACGATGGCGATAAGGTGATATCTTACGACATCGATTTGCTTGGGAAAACCGATGCGATCGATGACGAACTAAAGCGAACTATTTTGGGCGAGCGTCGAAAGATCGTGTTTGTAGAGGGTGTCGAACACAGCCTTGATAAACCGCTCTACAGCCTCCTGTTCCCCAATGCATCGATCGTCGCCAAGGCCAACTGCCGCGAGGTCAAGAATGCGGTCATTGGCATCAAAGGAACGGCTGAACTGCACTGGGTGAAACCTTTCGGCTTGGTGGACAACGATTCTTCCGAACCGGAGCGGATCGCGGACTTGCAAGCCAAAGGCGTGATTCCGCTGAATGTCTATTCGGTTGAGTCAATCTACTATCACCCATCTGTGCAGAAACTAGCAGTCGAAAGGCTCGCGAAAGTACTTGGCGTTGATTCAGCGGAGAGACTGAAGAAGGCAAATAACGACGCCATCAAAGCAATCCGTGACAACTCCAAGCACCTCAGTACGCGGATCGCTGAGAAGGCGGCACGAGCACAGGTCTTTTCGCTTCTTCCCCAAAAAGGAGAGGTTGCGACAGGCGGCAAACGTACTGCTGAAATCGACTTTGCACAAATTGCCCAAAAAGAGGCGGCGCGTTTGGAATCGCTGGTCAACGCATCCGACATCGTCGGCGTCCTGCAAAGGTATCCTATTCGAGAATCTCCCGCACTCGATGCAATCGCCAAGGCGCTGAGTTTTGCTGATCGTGTTCAGTATGAGGCGGCTGTTCGTAAACTGCTGGTTGACGATCCAGATGCGGTGACACTTGTCCGAAACTTGCTCGGATCACTGCCGGACGATCTGATCGCATAGAGGAACGTCTCGGCCGAACCCATAGAACCGGAAAATGAACTTCAATCGAAAATGTATTCTACCTATCTCCGGGGCAACTGCGAGTCGGCGCTGATGTACCAGAGAAAAACGTGCGTATCGAGCAGAAGTTTCATGCCCCCTCGAACTCCTTGATAACTTCATCGGGAAGAGGTCGGTCGAAATCGGCAGGGACGGTGAAACGGCCCGCGCACAGGCCGAAGGGGCGGGGCTGAGAGGTTGTCGCCGTCAGGGGCAGGACTTCCGCCAGCGGGCGCTCGTCACGTACGACGACGAGGGCTTCCCCCGCTTCAAGGCGCTGGAGGAATGCGAGGGGGTTGCGCTGGATTTCCTGAACGCTGATGGTGGTCATGTCGATTATTGTAGCAGGCAAACACCGGAACCAGTTGGCTGAGCAGTAACAGTGCCGATCAACCTCCGGCGGAGATGTTGACGGCATGATTATGGTCTTGGTGTAATGGTACGGTGTGATTATGGACAATGTACTTGTAGTCATTTCCGGGCCCAAGGAGCCGTTCATGGATATTGAAGGAAAAATGAGATTCCCACTTCGCGAGGCATATGCGTTCGCTTCAGAAAACGGATTGGATGCCGAGATAAGTAAAGTCCGCGAAATGGATATTGAATGGGATCGTGGGTACAAATCCACCATTCGTCGGAGCCGCGTAATTCGACTATTTCAACAGCATAACCTACTCCCGCAATATATCGAACGTTACTGGCCATTCGGTTCAACTCCTGGTGGCGAAGCAGAATGCCGACGCTGTCTTCGCATTGGCGAACAATATGACGAATTCGTTGCGGGAAGGCTTCCTGACAAAGAAGTTGAATCTGAAACAATGTCTAGCACCTCGTTTGAGTTCGCCTTGGAAGCACACCTACGAGATTTCCTTGCAAGGAATCTCGAAGAAATTGAACCCGGCCTGAAGCTATATCAAGTCGATGGGCGGCCGGCGGTTGAGTTTGCCATCGACAACGGACGAATTGATATCTTGGCCGTTGATATTGCCGATCGCCTTGTCGTAATCGAACTGAAGCTGTCCCAAGGACGCAATAAGACTCTCGGACAATTGATGTATTACATGGGGTGGATCGACAGTCATCTTTCGAAAGTTCCATGCCGCGGAATCATCATCGCAAGCGACATCTCAGGGGAATTGGGTGTAGCAGTTTCGCGCGTTCCCGGCGTCTCACTCTATCGCTACAAGATGAACTTTTCTGTCGAGCTGGCGGGTGGTAGTATGACCCAGTCCGGCGTTGCGGGGGACGCTACACAATAAATCCGCATATCGTTCCTGTACTTAAACATTCGATTCACAAACAACAAATCAAGAATAATACCATCGAAAACTCTATCCAATCCTTGTGCAATTCGACAGGTGCATGTGAACCTACAGGTTTGTTGCGGGAATTCAAAGGTCTCTATTCCGCTTCGCCGGCCTTGGCTTTCGCCTGATCGAGCATGTCCTGAAGCTCGCGGATGGCGGGGAGGGCGGCGTCGATGCGGCGAAGGGCGTCGATGTGTCGATCCGCGGCGTCGAAGTCGCCGGCCTTGATGCGCCATCTCGCCGCCGAGGCCGGGTAACGCCAGTTCATCGGGTCGTAGCTGCCCGCCAGTTCAAACGCTTCCGCGGCGCGGCGCGGCTGGCCCAGCAGCATCCAGCAGGTGGCTGTTTCCTCCAGCACGCCGAGGTCCTGCTTTTCCGTCGTCGTCAGCGATTGCAGCGTCTGCAGCGCCTGGGCCGGCTGGTTGTCACGACGCAGCAAGTTCGCTTTTTTGCGGATGTACACCACCTGTCGCGTTCGTTCGCCGGCCGGCGTGGCTTCGATGGCTTTCTGGATCTGCGTCAGCGCGCTGACCAGATTCCCTTGTCGCGCGAACAGGTCGGACAGGCCGCAGTACGCTTCGTGGAGCGCGGAATCCAGACGCAACGCTTCGAGGTAGTCCAGCCGGGCCTGGTCTTCGTCATCGCGGGCCAGATGCACCTGCGCCATGTGCAGCCGATACCGCCCGGATCGCGGGGACAGCGCGATCGCCTGGCGGAAATGTTGCTCCGCGTCGTCGATTCTGCGGACCATCAGGGCCAGGTTTCCCGCCATGACCTGCACGTCCTGCTGGTTCGGATTCAGTTCCAGACAACGAGCCAGGGAGTCCAGGGCTTCGTCGTACTGGCGCAGGTCCACCAGCAACTGACCGAGGTAAAGATGGGATGCGGCGTGCTGGGGATGCCGGCGAATCTGCTCGCGGGCTGCTTTCACCACGGAGTCCAGCGAACCTTGCTGGCGCACCTGCACGTAGGTTTCCCGCAGGGCTTCGAGGTCTTTGTCCGCCTGCTCGCCGGTCGAGGCCGTCGCGGGCTGCGTGGCCGGCTGCGTCGCGGGCCATGTCCGCCGGGCGACGCCTTGCCAGTACACCCGCGCGCCCCACGTCGCCAGCAGCGCCGTCACCACAATGACGACCACCGCCCATGTGCCCGATCGTTTCATCATGTTCCTCGAAGGATTCATCAGCTTACAGCGTAGCCGACGAAGCGCCTGCCCGCGACAGCCGGCCCCGGCGCATCCAGCATCAACCGCATAAATCCACCACTTCAAGCTACCTCGCGTGGTAATTCACGGTTGTCGGTGGCCCGCCCGCCATCGGCGGGGTTTTCATTGGCTGTGCCGGTTCGAGAAGGCCCATCCGTTGCGGCCCGCGACATCCGGCTCACGTGAGGCGAAAAGGATACGTGTCATGCGACGCATTCATGCTTGTGGTTTGTTGTGCGTGACTTTGGTCATCACGCTGTCGCTGCTGCCCGCCAAAGCGCAGGCGGATGCGGTCAATCCCTGGGCGTTCAACGTCTACAGCCTCGGCGACATCGGCACGTCGGGCAGCGGCTACGGCAGCGACTATCAGGGCGCTGCCGGCGCGGCGGGAAATGCCTATTTCTCCGGCTTCTCCCTCAATGACCTCAACTACGACGTCGTCCCCGGCTATTCCCTGCACACCGGCGGCAACGTCAGCATCATGGGTTCGATCAACAACGGCGGCATCGACGCCGGCGGCAACGTCGCCATCAACGGCGCTTCCGTGTTCGGCAATGTCAGCGCCGCAGGCAACCTCACCGGCACCGGCGGAACCATCACCGGCAACGCCAGCCTCGGCGGCAACAAACTCGTCGGCCCGGCTGTCACCGTCACCGGCTCGCTCACGCAGAACACCTCCTACACCCCGCTCGTCGATTTCAACTCCGTCAGCAGCTTCTTCTCCAACTACAACACCTACGTCAGCTCGCTGGCCGACACCACCGGCATCATCAACAGCTTCGGCGAGCTGCAGATCAACGCCGCCTCCGGCATCAACGTCGTCAGCCTCGCCAGCACCACGCTCAACAGCGCCTGGGGCGTCACCATCTCCGGCCCATCCGACGCCATCGTCTACATCAACCTCACCGACGCCAGTGCCGCGTTCGACAGCCTCGTCTGGTCCTACAGCGGCGGCGTCACCAGCAGCGACGCGCTGCTCAACCTCGTCGATGCCGACACGCTGGCGCTCTCCGGCGGCAACCACCTGATCAACATCCTCGCGCCGGACACCGACGTGACCTTCTCCTACGGCCTGGTCACGGGCAACCTGGTCGCAGGCAACCTCTACGGCGGCGGTCAGGTCAACCACGGCTTCTTCGACGGCCCGACGCCTTCCGTGCCCGAACCGGCCAGCATGGCGGGCCTGCTCCTGGGCCTGGGCCTGCTGCTCCTGCGCCGCCGGCCTCATCACGTCGGGTAAGCTTCTTCCCATCACCCACTACCCGCGAGCCGCCGACCTGGTTCGGCGGCTTGTTTTTTTAACCCGCACGCCGACACGAAACGGATATTGGCCGCGCAATCCCTACAGATTGCCCATCTTCACAGGACATTACAACCCATTTCATCGTTTCGCATTGAACAATCGACATACACCGTACAATCAGGTCTGGCGGCATGAACCGCACAGCCTGTTTGAACGGAATGATCGATGCAGCCGGTCTTCAGCATCCTGACCCCGTGCCTGAATCAGGCCCGGTTTCTCGAACGCAATCTGCGGAGCGTCGCGGGGCAGGCGTCGCGGGATGTGGAGCACATCGTCATCGACGGCGGCTCCACCGACGGCGGCGTGGAGATGCTGCGTCGTCACGGTGACAGTCTGGCGCACTGGGTCAGCGAGCCGGACGGCGGGCAGGCCGACGCGCTGCGCAAGGCGCTGAGCGTGGCGCGGGGAGAGTGGATCGGCTGGCTTAACGCCGATGAGTTCTACGAGCCGGGCGCGCTGGACCATGTGCGGGCAGCGATGGACAAACATCCCGACGCGGAGCTGGTGTACGGCAACGTCCGCCGCGTCGACGCCGAGGGCCACGCCATCCGCGTCAACCGGCAGTGGCGGTTCGACTACGACGTCTGCCGCATCCAGACGCCCATCATCATCAACTGCGGCGCGTTCTTCCGGCGTCAGCGGCTGATCGACCGCGGCGGGTTCGATCCTTCGTGGCACTACATCCTCGACTGGGAAATGTATATCCGCTACATGCGGGGCAAGCCCAAGTGGCTTCGGCTCAAACAGGTGCTGGGCAACTTCACCATGCACGCGCAGTCGAAGACGGCCACGTCGCAGGAAGCGTTCGAGGCGGAGATTCAGCGGCTGCGGCAGCGGGAGTTTCCCGGCTGGACCCCGCAGCAGATCGACGCGGAAAAACGCAGGCAGCACGCCCGCATGATGCAGCACATGCTGCTGGACGGCGTGCTGTTTGAAAAGGCGTATTTCAAGCTGGTGCGGCAGCGGAACTACGCGCATCTCTTCGGCGATCCCGGCGTGCGTGTGCCGGTGGTGTCGCGGGTGCTGGACCTGGTCGCCCCGGTTCGCAAGTCATCCTGACCCCCATGCGGCAGGTGGGATTGCCTCAACAGGAGCCGCGCACACAGTAAGCGGGTCTTGGGTGACCTCCGTGGATGCAGCAAGACCCGCTTACTGCGTGCGCGGCTCTGGAGGGTTGCCCCCCGGAATTCTGGGCACACCCGCCCATCGAGTCGGAATCAGGGCAAACGCATGTGGCTTTTGCCCCTCTCCCTTTCAGGGAGAGGATGGGTGAGGGTACGTCGTTCGATCACGTTTTGCCCGTGATTGGACGTGCCGGTTTGCGTACGCCGAACCCTCACCCTG
>JADLAP010000253.1 GCA_020848195.1 Phycisphaeraceae bacterium | reverse complement strand
GTGCGCAGCATCAGTAAGCCGGGGATGGTCACATCGCCTGCGTGTTCGCCGGCGCGGCGAAAGATGTCCTTCTCGCGGTTGTAGGCCACCGCATATACGGGTGGGTGGTTGGCCTGGTACACCAACGTCAGGATGGAGATGGCCACGGCAACCAGGATGCCGTTGAGCGTGCCGAGGGCAATGACACCGGCCAGGGTCACGAAGGCCCAAGCCAGCTCGACCCGGTGCAGGCGGCCGATCGCGCGGAACTGCGCCGGCTTGATCATCCCGTAGGCCACCACCACGATCAGCGCCGCCAGCGCAGCTTGTGGCAGCAAGCCGATGACGCGCGACAGAAACAGCAGGCTGAGCAGGACGACGCCGGCAGTGACCCACTGCGCCATCTGACTGCGCGTGCCGGCCTTGTCCGCGACCGCGGTCTGCGACGCACCTCCGCCTGCGGGCATGCCACCCACAAAGGCCGCCGCGAGGTTGGCGGCGCCCACGGCAACCAGTTCGCGGTTCGCATTCACGGGCGGGTCATCCCGTTTGCAGAATGTCCTGGCCGACGCCACGGACTCCGTGAACGACATCAGGGCGATCCCCAGCGCGGCCGGCCACAGCGCGGCCGCCATGGATAGGTCGGGCAATGCCAGGGAGGGCAGGCCGGAAGGCAGGACGCCAACGGACTTCACGCCCCGCGCCTCCAACCCAAGCAAGGCCGCAGCCGCGATACTGAGCGCCACCCAGACGAGGGACGCGGGGGCGCGAGGGGCGAGGCGTGGCAGGGCCAGCAGCAGCACGATGCCCGTCAGACCGGTCAGCGCTGTTGGCCCGTGGAGCGTCGGCAGCGCGCGCGGCAGTTCAAGCAGCGTTCCGATCGTGGAATGGCTCGCGAGGTGGAGCCCGAACACCGACTTGAGCTGCCCGACCAGGATCACTATGCCCACGCCAGCCTCGAAGCCGACCAACACGGGCTTCGAGATGAAGTTTGCCAGGAATCCCAGACGTAACAGGCGGGCGGCAACCAGGATGCCGCCCACAAGCAGGGCCAGCATGGCGGCAACAGCCACGGGGTTTCGCGTGGGTTCCGCGGCCGTGAGGGTTGCCACCTGGGCCACCGTCAGCATGGCGATGGCAGAGGTGCTGGAGACACTTAGCGCACGCGAAGTCCCCAGGAAGGGATACGCCAGCATCGCGGCCAGCGCGGTGTAGAGCCCCGCCTCGACCGGCAGCCCCGCGATGACTGCGCAGGCCATCGCCTTGGGAATCACCACGGCGGCGGCGGTCAGTCCGGCAACCAGATCCACGCGCAGCCACGCGCGCGAGTACCCGCGCAGCCAGGCAACGACCGGAAGCGATGTCTGTCTCGTTGTCATGGCAAGCGTTGTCCGCAATCCGTTTCCTGATCACTGAATACTAGCGACTGATCACGCCCCCCCCTACAACCCCGTCAGCGTCTGAAACAACCGCGCCGTCAGTTCGCCGATCGGATACTTCAAGAGCAACAGCGGCAGCATGGGGGCGAGGAGGCTGGCCGCGAACCCCAGCAGGAGGCGACGGCTTCCGGGAACCCACTGCAACTCGCGGACCACGGTGACGCTGTTCGTCAAATCGGCCAGCGACTGCATGTCCGGCGTGCCCAGCAGCACGTCACCGGGGGGATTGGCACCCCGGATCCACTTGTGGTCGAAGGCGCTGACATAGCGTGACGCCATCCCCATGTACTCGCCCCACCCGGTGACCCGGCAGGCCCAGAGCCTGGGAGACAGGATGAGGAGCGGACCGACGAACAACACGGCCAAGGCCAAGGCGAGCAATGGCACCATCAGGTAGAGGCGTTCAAACGGCATCGCGCCCGAGGCGAGATTCTCTGCGAACGATGCCGAGTAGACCGCCGAGATGGCCACGATCAAGGCGCAGAAATGTTCCTGCACGACCTCCAGGTAGCCCAAACCCGCCGCATGGTCGGGATGCGCCGGCAACAGCCGCAGATCCAAGCGCTGCAGGCGCCAGAGGAAGTAGCACCAGAGTCCCAGATGCCACAACCAGCGCAGCACCAGGAAGCGGAAGAGCGGCAGGCAAAACAACTGATACCACGCCATGACGGGGCCGAAGGTTCCTTGGTTATCAGCGAGCATCGCCGAGAGGTCGCCCGACCGGCCCGGCAGGAAGGGAACGAACAGGTTGATGACTGGCGCGGCGACGGCCAGCAGGAAGAAGATCACCTCAGCAGGCCAGGGGTCCTTGATCCGTCCGACGCAGCGAATGTCCGCCGCCAGCAACGGCCGCGCGGCTTCGGGTACCACCCCGTTGCGGATGAGCCCGAGCACGAACTCCGCCATGCGTGGCCCGACCCAGGTCTCGCACAGGAAGAAAAGCGGCACCGCCACCAGGAATCGCACGTGGACGCCGATCACCGACAGCGAGAAGAACTTCCCCCCGACGCCTTGAAGCAGGGAGAGGAGTGCGAGCCCCCCCCACGCGAGCCCGCCGAGTGCGAGTCCCAGCGAAAACGTGTTGCCCTCGCGGACCAAACCCAAGCGGCGCCCCAGCCGTTGCAGGGGTCCGCCGAACAGGGTAAAGGCCTGCATCCCGTGGGCGTCCGTCGGCGATGATAGTCGCTCCGTGGTCATGGTGTGTACACGGGGTGGGGATAGCGTCTTAGGAGCTCGCGGACCGCGCCATCGCAGCGTGCCTGCTTCCGACTATCGGGCAGCTCCATGTCGATGTCGGCCTTGACTGCGCCTCGCCAGAGCAAATGCCCGCTCGCGCGATCGACGATATCCAGAATGAGGACGCCGGCGCTGTAATCCAGCGCGGCGGTCTTCGCGTTCCGGGCCGGAAACGCGAGCAGGTCGCCGTAGGCGTCGTTGAGTTCCCTCTCGTTCAAGGACGTCCCGGACAGAAAGGCGAAGCTCACGAGGTAGTCAGGCGCCTGATTGGTGAATGCGAATCCTTCCGCGGGAAGATCATTCAGCAGGGATCGGTGGATGCGTTCTTCGACCTCCGACAGCCGCACTTTGTGCGAGGGGTCGACGCGCAGCAGACTGATGCCCCATCCGAACGTCCCGCTGACCGGCAGCGCACGCGTGTTGTCGAACAGGATGTGCAGGGAGGGATTCCGCACGCCTTCGATGGGGCCCACGGCAGGGACGTTCTCCGCGGTCCGGCAGCTTGTGAGCAGTGCCCCGAGCATCAGGGCCCACAGCGAAAGGCGAACGATCGTCTTCATGTGGTTCCCTGCCGCCCGGCCAGTTCCGCCGTGATCATCTCGTAGAGAGTTTCGGACTTCTTCAGATCCCCCGCCACGCCGATCCGCATTCGGAGCGCGGTCTGTCCCTGCCCGGATGCGTCCAACCGAATCACAATTCCCTGGTCGTCCCACGTCCGGGCTTGCAGGCGTCCCGACCGCGCGTCACGGTTTCCGGACATCGACTGGAATCCATTCGCCTGCAGCGTCCTGCCCGATGCCTGCCAGACGTCTTCCACTGAACCGTCGAACATGGCCTTGAACTCCCCGCTCACAAACACGACCGAGGCGCTTCCCTTGGCGACACTGGAGGCAGCGGAGCCCACACCGGTCACCGCGGCTTCGCCGGTTTTGTAAACCCCGTACCCCACAAGTCCCACCGCGCCGACGGCCACGGCGGTTGTCCCGACCAGCAGCCGGCAACTCGACAGGATGCAAAGTCCGGCCGCCGGCAGGAGCGCAATCACGACGCGGCGAAAGGCTGACGTTGTGGTTTTCGCATTCATCGCGTCGGGATCGTGAGCGTGGGCATAGTTGCGGGGGCGCCCGTATCGGCCAGGGTGAACAGAAACAGGATGGAGACGAAGGTGCGCTTGGACTGCCAGTCATCGTTGGCGATCCAGAACCAGGACCCTTCGTACAGCACGGCCACATAGCTGTCGTGGGGCCTGTCGGTACCACTTTGAACACGCAGCAGGGCCTGCTCCGGGGCGGCGGCCTCGGCCATGGGCGGCGCCAACTTGCGCTCGCGATGCTCAGGCGGCAAAGCCACCGCCAGCGCGATCGTCTTCATGCGTCGTCTCCAATTCAGTCAGTAAGCGTGATCAGTAACCGGCAACCTTCGTTACCGATTACTGACCACGGTTCACTGATCACACTGGTTCGCTACTGCCGCGCGAACGCCATGCGGATGGCATCCTCGGCCTTGACCAGGTGAGCCGAGTTCTCCGCGGCCTCGGCGATCGCGAGCTCAATGCCCTTGATCTCGCCGTTGAAGCGGTTGCCGGACGAACGGTACTCGGGGGAGACCGGCGCGCCGGAGTCCTCGCCGACATCAAGGCCGTCATCGGCGGAGAAGATCATCGCCAGCGTGGCGCCGACCTCGCCCTCGCCAACCTTCTTGCCATCGGTGTACAGCTTCACCTTGCCGCCCTTGCCCAGGCCGCCGCCGGCGTAGGCAAACTCCATGCGCACCTGATGCTGCCCTTCAGGGATCGCCTTTTCGGCGCCGACAATGAAGTGCTTGTAGCCGCCCCAGTTGTAGCAGTACTTGAGCTTGCCTTCCTTGGCGTAGAGCGTCCATCCACCGATGTTCGCGCCCTGAGCGACGATGACGCCCTCGGCGCCTCCCTTGGGAACCACGATCTCCGCCGTGACGGAGTGCGACTTGTTCTTGATGTTCAGGACGCAGTTCTCCGAGAGGCGTCCCATGCCGCCAAACAGGAGTTGCGTGTTGCTCTTGATCAGCACCGGCCGGCCGGCGATGTCCGGGTTGAGCTTCTCGATCACCCGATCGTCGATCGGCAACACCTTGTAGCGCATTGCCTCGATCAGCCACAGGCGCTGCAGCTCGTGGAGTTTCTCCGGCATCTTTTTGGACAGGTCCTTGGCTTGGCTCCAGTCCTTGGAGGTGTCGTAGAGCTCCCAGACATCATCATCCAGCGCGACCCGCGGGGCCTGGATCCAGGGC
>JADLAP010000252.1 GCA_020848195.1 Phycisphaeraceae bacterium | reverse complement strand
GCACACGTCCGAATACCGCTGCGGAGGCAAAGCGCCCGGCGGGCGGAGGATGCGGTCGGCCGGGGGCACGGGGAAGGCGGAAACGTCGCTGGAAGGCGGAATATCCCGCAATTTCGCCGGCTGGGACGAGGCCAGATCGAACCAGCCGAAGACGCGTTGTTGCGTGTTATGGGTCACTTGTTCAGCGCGATTCAGACCTTTGAGCAGAATCTTTCGAAAAAAATCGCGCCGACCTGCCGATAACGGAGGTGGCGGTTGGCCTGCGCTGGGTTCCATCGGCGTGGGCTCCGTTCCGGCGACGCGTTCGGACGCCGGCAAGGTTCAGGAAGCACTTAAGCCTAAGCGAAAGGAATCGAGCATGTCCAGACTCACGTTCTTGGCGCTGGTCGGCGCTGCGATGATGGCCGGTGGCTGTCTGGAGCATGGCGTCAGCATCGACCGCCATACTTATACCAGCACGCCCCATCAGCCGACGACGATCACCCTGGTGGACACGACCACCAAGGAAGAGTTCTGGAAGATGGATATTCCGGTGTGCATGCGTCTGCGGCTGGACTTCGACCGCAGCCCGGAATCGGAAGGGTTCTACAACAATCTGAATCCCGCGAGCAAGCTGAACTGGATGTTGCTGCCGCTGGACAGCGGAAGTCCGGTGGACAAGGGCACGTGCTTCTTTTCCGGTTGCCGTCCGTTCCTGATCAAGGTGGCGTACCGCAAGGCGCCTGAGACGGCGGACGGCGACGGCGGGAGCATCGTCCGTCCGTGCGCGAAGTGCGCGGACGATGGCGCGGCGCCCGCGGCCCCGGCCGGCGACGCCGCGGCCGTCAGTGCCGCCCCGGCTCCGGCGGCGGCCCCCGGAACCCCGGCCATCGCCAGCGCCACCCCCGGCCTGCCCGCCTACTACAGCAGCCAGGCACAGAGCGGCGTGATCAGCAACAGCTCGTCCGTCACCCTGACCAGCCCCGCGGCCCCGGCAACCCCCGCCGCCAAGCCCGCTTCGAGCCAGGAAGTCATCGTTCAGCCTCAGATGCAGGCCCCGATGGCCTCCTACCAACGCTAAGCAAACCGCGCCTCGCTCCGGCGCAATACCGGAGCAGCAACGCCACCCCGAAGCCCGGAACGCGCCCACGTTCCGGGCTTTTTTGTCGCGCGAAACGGGACCGAATCACGAAAACTGGCCCCATCACCCCCATTTTGACCGATGTTTTCCGTTATGAGACACACACTCGCCATGGGGATGGTCTGGACGGGTCTGGCTGTGCTGGCTGCGAACGCAGCGGCGGCGGACCCCATGCTCAATCCGGTGGACCAGGGCGTCGGCGATCTCGATGCCCTCTCCACCAGCCTGCGCAGCGCCGAGCGGGGCCTGCGGATCGACGGCGAGCAAACCTCGCTGTTCGCGCTGCCCTACGGTTCCGCCATCACGCAGGACACGTCCGTCCAAGCCAGGACGGCCTACCTGCGGCTGGCGCCAGGCTTTGCCGCCAAGGTCGATCGCATGGAATACCTCGTCCGCCAGGGCGAAGAGGATCTGGGCACCAACGTCGCGCCGCGTCATGACGGCGAGTTCGTCGAAGTCATTCCCGCCAACACGGTGTTCATTCTCGATCCGGCGGCCCAACTGCCGCATGCCGCCGCCGCGGAACCGACCCCGTCGGCTCCGAACCAGCTTGTCGCCATGCCGGTCAACGCCCAGGTGGACAACCGCGTTGAAGGCCGGCTGAGCACGAAGCTGGACAACAAGGTGACGGCGAAACCCGGCGTCTCCCGCACGTCCAACCTGAATCCGGCCGCGGCGGGCTGGTACACCCCCGCGCCGCTGCAGGTGCGCAAGCTGCCTCTGAAGTCGATCAGCGGCAAGACGCCGCTGGACGCCGCGAAGCAGCCGTGGACGGTCGATCAGACCGCGCAGGCCGCCATCGCCGCGGCGGAACATGTGGGCAAGAGTACCGCCCCGGCCTCGCAGGCCGTCACATCCACCGCGCGGGAACATTGATTCATCTCACGAGGATGTCATGGCACCGAGCCACCGGCCCAGGCACATCACCGGGAAATACACCCGGTAGAGGTGATAGCGCAGATAGAACACGCGGGGGAAGCCGGTGCCGGTGAACCAGGGTTCGATCCACGATCCCGCCATGTCGCCGGTTTCGGGGCTGTCCTGGTGAATCTGGTGCTGACAGAGCCAGGCGATGGCCCGCTGGACGTCCGGGTCCTCGGGGCCGTAGACCGCCATCATCGCCATCGCGCCCCAGGACGTCTGACTGGCGGTGGAGGGTCCGGCGCCTTTGGTGGCGGGATTGAGGTAGGTTTCCGCCGATTCACCGAAGGAGCCGTCGGGTTTCTGGATGGACTTGAGCCACAGCCCAGCTCGACGGACCCAGCGCCTTCGCATGTCGTAGCCGATGGTTTTCAGACCACAGACCACCTGCCATGTGCCGTAGATGTAGTTGATGCCCCACCGTCCGAACCAGCAGCCATCGAGTTCCTGTTTGGAGCGGATGAAACGGATGGCGCGTCGGACGGCGGGATGATCGGGGGAAAAGCCGTGATGGCCGAGGCATTCGAGCGTCCGACCGGCGATGTCGGGGCAGGAGGGGTCCTGGATGGCGTTGTGATCGGCGAAGGGGACGTGTTCGAGCAGCGGACGTTCGGTGGTGCGGTCGAAGGCCGCCCAGCCGCCGTCGTCGTTCTGCATGGCGAAAATCCAGTCCACGCCGCGGCGGGAGGCGGCCAGCGCTTCCTCGCCGCCCATGCGTTTGAGCGCCATGGCGACCATGGCGGTGTCGTCCACGTCGGGATAGAAGCCGTTGTTGTACTCGAAGTACCAGCCGGAGGGTTCGACGGGCTGCTTGACGTTGGCGGCCCAGTCGCCGGCGTGACGGCATTCCTTGGTGATCAGCCACTGGGCGCAGCGTTCCATGGCCGGGTGCGAACGGTCCAGGCCGGTCTCCGTCAGGGCGTACGCGGCGATGCCGGTGTCCCAGATGGGGCTGAAGCAGGGCTGGATGCGGATTTCGTCGCGTGCCTGATCGTGGATCATCAGGTCGTTCAGATGCTTGTGCGCCTCGAGGACTTTGGGATGGTTTTCGCTGTAGCCGCGGCATTTGAGGGCGATCAGGATGTAGACCATCGGCGGGAAGATCGCGCCTAAGCCGTCGGACCGATCCGTGCGCTCGATGATCCAGTCCTCGATGCGAGACAAAGCCCGGTTGCGCAGCGGCGTCATGCCCGCGCGGTCCACGAGCTTGAGCATGCGGTCCATGGAGCAGAAGATCGTCGCCCACGTGCGATGCGCGTCGCCGAAGGGCAGCAGGCGGTGACGCATCCGCTGATCGAGGTACAACTCGTCGATGCCCAGCTCCGTCGGAATCTTCCGCACCGGCCGGTGGCTGGTGACGATGCTCAGCGGCGTGATCATCGTCCGCGTCCACGCCGAGACTTTGTCCAGGTGGAAGTAGAACCACTTGGGCAGGTAGATCATCTCCGGCGGAATCGACGGAACCGCCTGATAGCGAATCTGCCCCGTGGCGGCGAGGTAGAACTTGGTGAAGCTGTTGCACTGCTCCGCGCCGCCGCCGCGGTGGATCAGTGTCCGGGCACGCACCATGTGCGGCGCGTCGGCCCGGTCGCCGCAGAGCTTGAGCGCGAAATAGCCTTTGACCGTGGCGCTGAGGTCCATGCTCGAACCGGGGTACTGGCCCCATGAGCCGTCCTCGCGCTGCAGCCGGCGAAGGTAGTTGGCGATCTTCGGAATCCGGGGATCGTGTTCCTGGTCGATGATCCACTTGAGCAGGATGTACTCGCTCTCCAGGATCGAGTCGCCTTCCAGCTCCGCGCACCAGTAGCCGTCGGCCACCTGCTGGCGTAGCAGGTTGTCCACCGCGCGGTCGAGTGTTTCACGAGCCTGTTGGACCAGGGTGGACGGGACCGCCGGCGTCGCTGAAGCGCACGGATCCAGTGACGCAGACATCGAATTCGATGGACGATTCATCGTGGCTGGCGTGCCCATGGTATCGGGATCAAATCCAAACCGACCATGAAAGTAGCAGAGAAACGGGGTTCGGGCAACCGTCCGGCATCATCTGATACGACTTGAGCTTATGCCGAGTTGCCTTCCGAATTGGCTGGAGACGTCCTCGGCATGCCCAGCCAGGCCAGCGAGATCAGGCCCGCCAGGCAGACCACGACGACCTCCACGGCCCGGTCCAGCAGCGACGCCGCCAGCCCCGCCGAGGTGGACACCGGCGCCAGCGCCGCCGCCGTCGCCGCGATGGCCCATTCCCTCATGCCCAGACCGTTGGGCGTCAAACCGATGAGGCTGACCAACATGCCAGCCGCCCCCGCCGCCACCGCCTGACCGTAGCTCACCTCCACGCCCACCAGATGCAGCGCCACCGAGGTCCGCAGCCCCGCCACCAGCATGTCCGCCAGCCGGATGGCGATCCAGCCCCACGCCGCCGTCACGGGCCGGCGAAGCACGCGCCTTGCCGCCCTGCCCGTCAGCGTACTAAGGCATGACAGAAACGCCACCGCCGCCAGGCACGACCCGCCTTCCCCCCCGCGCGGCCCCAGCGCCGCCGCCAGCCCCGTCGTCACCAGCACCAGCGTCGCCGTCGCCAGCACCACGCCGAGAATCCACACCGATTGTCGCAGAGGCAATCCGTGTTTGACCTTCAGATAGGCCGCACGTCCCATCAGCCCCGGCCGCATCGGCAGATAGTTCAGCATCGCGCTGATCGCCATCAGCGCGGTCATCTTCGCCAGCCCCACCCTTGGCCGGGCGTCGAACGACAGCGTCACGCACCAGAACATCGCCCCCGCCAGAGCCAGGTTGACCGCCACCGTCAACGCCAGCAGCGACAGCCAGCCGGGGTCCGCATGTCGCAGCGTCTCCCACGGCGTCGACCGGATCGCCATCGCCACCGCCGCCGCGGTCAGCGCCGCGCCCACGACGTAACCCGTCACACGCCCAACCAGTCGTCCGCGAGGCCCCATCATGCCGATGATCCTACCAGCAACCCCGCGTGCCCTGGTGTAGCGGGCGGGCCGCAGGCCCCCCATGGTCTTTCCTCCCCCCCGGAACCCCGGAATCCCGGAACCCCGAAATGCCGCTTCGACTACAATACCCGCACGCAACCCTGCCCCCGGAGTTCCCATGCTGATTCGACGTCCCGAACAAGTTGAACCCCAGCCCATGACCATGCCCGGCGCCATGGGCGTCGCCATGCGCCTCATGATCGGCCGCACGGACGGCGCACCCACCTTCGCCATGCGGCTCTTTGAAGTCGCCGTCAACGGCCACACACCCCTTCATCAACACAACTACGAACACGAAGTCATCGTCCTCGAAGGCGAAGGCCTCGTCACCGGCGGCGTCGGTGGACATACCATCCGACCCATCAAGCCCGGCGATGTCGTCTACATGCCCGCCAACGAAATCCACCAGTTCCGCAACACCGGACAGCAGCCCCTGCGGTTCTACTGTCTCATCCCAACCACGTTCGACTGCGGCAAAGCCTGCCAGCCGACGCCGGGTTCATGATCGTCCGCGACCACCTGTCTCCCGCGTCACCGCATCCGCCCAAGGAGCACGACATGGCCAATCAACGCCAACCGGACACCTGGGTTTCCGTCCTCTACAGCCTGCTGCTCCTGGCTGCCCTGCTGCTGCTGGGCCTGGGCATCAAGGAATATCTCACGGACAACGGCTCGGTCCTCCTTGGCGCCGGCTCACTGGGTCTGCTCATCGTCACCGCGAGCTATCCCCTCACCCGCGCCACGCTCGGCCGGCCCACCGGCGCCAACCTCGACGAAGCTGCCGACACGCTGCACCCCCAACTGCTCGAACTGCTCCAGTCCATCAACGAACGCCTGACCATCAGCGACGCCGCCAAACGCATCGCCTTCCGCGAACGCGACCGCGAAACGCTTCGCCAGGCCATCCACGAGGATATCGCCAAGGGCGACCTCGACGCCGCCCTGGCGATGGCCAACGAAATGACCCAGAACTACGGCTACAAACGCGAAGGCGAAGACCTCCGCCAGCAGATTCTCGCCTCCCGCGCCGAGCACATCGACCAGCAGGTCCGCGACGCCATCGCCGAGTTCGAGAAACTGCTGCTGACCCGACAGTGGGATGACGCCACGCAGGAGGCCAAGCGGCTGCAGCAGCGGTTCCCCGAATCCCCGCGCGTGGCCGACCTGACCCGCCGCATCCGCGACGCACGCGAACAGCACAAGAAGGACCTCGAACGGTCCTTCCTCGAAGCCGCCCGACGCGACGACGTCGAAACCGCCATGGAACTGCTCAAGGAAATGGACCACTACCTGACGGAAAAGGAAGCGGCCCCGCTGATGGAAGTCGCCCGCGGCGTCATCGGCAAAAAGCGTCAGAACCTCGGCCTGCAGTTCAAACTCGCCGTGGCCGACCACGAATGGATCGAAGCGCTGAACGTCGGCGAACAGATCATCCGCGAGTTCCCCAACACGAAGATGGCGGACGAAGTGCAGTCGATGATCGACCTGCTGCGCGAACGCGCCCAGGGCCAGCAGGCCGCCGCCAAAGCCCAGGGCGGCTTCTGACCATACCCCGGTTTAGCGGCGAGGCCGCAGGCCCGCCCGCAGCGCACGACCAACCAACGTCGAACGAGACGAAAGACAGCGGGCCTTCGGCCGCGCCGCTAACCTTCATCCCTCAAATCCGTACTCCCCCCACCGATTCGCCACACGCGCCAGTACATCCTCATCCATCTTCAGAATCGGCGGATAATCCCGCACCGCGTGCCCGCCGACCTCTTCACCCTTGATCTTCCGCGTGGCGTCGAAACCCATCTTGTGTCCCGCGCCAAGACGCGGCGCGGCATGATCCAAAATGTCCAGCGGGCCGTTCACCACTTCCACATCCCGGCCCGGATCACAGTTGGCGCACAGATGGAACAGCACCTGCTCGTGGTCGTGAACATCCACATCCTCATCCACGACGACGAGAATCTTCGTCCACGACATCTGCCCCGCGCCCCAGATCGCGTGCATCACGCGCCGCGCCTGCAGCGGATATTCCTTGCGAATCTTCACGAACGCGCAGTTGTGGAACGCGCCGAACATCGGCAGGTCGTAGTCCACGATGTCGCCGACCATCGTCTTCAGCAGCGGCAGGAACACGCGCTCCGTGGCTTTGCCGAGGTAGTAATCCTCCTGCGGCGGCAGGCCCACCACCGTCGCGGGATAGATCGCATCCCGGCGGTGCGTGACGGCGGTCACTTCAAAAACCGGATAGCGGTCCGGCAGGGAGTAGAACCCGGTGTGATCGCCGAAGGGGCCTTCAAACACCGCGCCGGGACCGATGGGGCCGGCCTCGCGGTCGCGCGGGTCGTAGCCGGGGAAGCCCGCTTCCGTGCTGACGAAACCTTCGATCACGATTTCGCTGTGGGCTGGAACGTGCATGTCGATGGTCTTGCACGCCACCAGCTCGATGCCGGCGTCGTTGAGGAACGCCGCCAGCAGCAGTTCGCTGACGCCGGGCGGCATCGGCGCGGTGGCGGCGTAGGGCAGCACCGATTCACCGCCCAGCGCGATCGCCAGCGGCATCGGTTTGCCCAGCTTTTTCCACGCACGCCAGTGCCGCGCGCCGTCGTGGTGCATGTGCCAGTGCATCGCGGTGTGGGTGCGGTCCAGCACCTGCGCGCGGTACATGCCGATGTTCCGGCTCGGACACGGGCCATCCACCCCGGCGTCGTCGGGATGGATCGTGTACATCCCCCCCAGCGTGATGAACCGCCCATCTCCTCCGCCCGCGGGCACATCCACCGGATATCCCACCTTCCGCGGGTCGCCGTCCGACGGCCAGCATTTGATGATCGGCAACTCAAACAGATTCACTTGCTCGCCGGTCTTGACGACCTGCTGGCACAGGCCCGAACGAACAACTTTCGGCGCGTAGCCGGCGAGTTTCACCAGTTCCGGCAATTTGCGCAGCTTGTCCATCAGCCCCACCGGCGGCTCAGGCTTGATGAGCTTTTCAATCCGTGCCGCCAGCGCCTCGAAGCCGCCCTCCACGCAGCCGAGCGCCATCTCCAGCCGGCGATAGCTGCCGAAGACGTTGATCGCCAGCGGAAACGCCGCGCCTTCCACGTTCTCGAACAGCAGCGCCTTGCCGCCGAGGTGATGGTGACGCGGATCAAACCGCAAGGCATGATCGCTGAGCTTCGCAGCCGGGCTTTTGCTCACCCGGTCGGCGATGGCGGTCACCTCCAGCAGCGGCGACACCTTCGCCTTCACGCGATGCAGTTCGCCCTCACGCTCCAGCACATCCAGAAAATCGCGCAGTGTGGGATACATAAAAGCACAGAATATCACT
Source organism: Phycisphaeraceae bacterium (assembly GCA_020848195.1). Lineage (GTDB taxonomy): Bacteria > Planctomycetota > Phycisphaerae > Phycisphaerales > Phycisphaeraceae > JADLAP01. Next base: position 7,799 of record JADLAP010000252.1, on the reverse strand, counting down.
TCGCTCCCGGCGAGTCGCCGGGAGCAAAACGCTTGCGTCGTGAAAGGCAATCACAGCCTGCCAACCCACGTGATCCGGTATATCCGATTGCGAAAGTCTGAACTGAACAGGATCGACCCATCCGGGGCTTGGGCGCAATCCACGGGGCGCTCCAGCACGTTGCCGCTTGCGTCCAGCGTGCTGAGGATCGTTTCCTGGCCGCAGGGCTTGCCTGTCCACGGGTCGAATCGGACGCGAACGACCGCGTAGCCGACGCGCTTGGTGCTGTTCCACGATCCGTGCATGGGCACGACGGCGTCGCCGCGCCAGTCCGCGGGCAGATGCCTGTTGTCCAGGCTGACAAAGCAGAAACCATTGGTCGCCACGTGGGCGTGAAAGGCCCACGCGGGCACAATGGTCTTCGCCGCCAGGGCAAGAATGTCCGGCCTGTTGGCGTACTCCGGTCGGATCAGACGCAGGCCTGCGACGAAGGGATGGCCGTAGAACCCGCCCTCGACGTAATGGTTGAATTCGTCAGGCGGATTCAGATCGGTCACCGGCTGCAGGCCGGGCCGTTCGCCGTAAGGCTGGCCGATGTTGTCGCTGCCGTGATCGCAGCCCCAGACTTCCCGCGTGCCGGGTCGGAGCCGGAGCTTTTCCGTGTTGCGGATGCCGGAGACGAAGAGCTTCTTGCCGCCGCCGTCGAGGTTGTACAACCAGATTTTCTCGCGGTCGGTGTGGGTTTCGTCGTTGACATTGCCCGGATCGCCGACGGAGGTGTAGAAGCCGTCGTCGGTGACCAGCAGCGATCGCCAGAGGTGGCCGCTGCCGCCGGGGAGGTTGGCGAGGACCATCCGCACCTCATCCGCCACGCCGTCACCGCTGGTGTCGCGGGCTTTTCCCACGGCTGTGGAAGGCGCGAACCAGAGCCAGCCGTCGTGCCAGCACAGGCCGTGCACGTGCTTCTGATCCTGCAGAAATACGGAGATTTTCCGATACCGGCCGCTTTCGTCCGGATCGCGCAGCGCCAGCACCTTGCCCTGCTGTATCTGCGAAACATACAGCGTGCCCTGGTCGTCGAATTCCAGAAACCGGGCCGCGCCAAGCCCGTCCGCCGCGAGGGTGACACGAAAACCAGGTCGCACCACAAACGGCGGCACACCCGGCCCCACCTCACCCGCCATCGGCCCCACCGGCGGCGCGTCGGGCGATGCGGGATTCTCCACCGCCCACGCCAATGTGGCACAACACAGCAATGCCAGCGGCAACAGCAGTCGAATCGCCATCGGCTCCTCCTTGATCGGAACCGGGGATTGTAGGTGGGGATCATCCCCATTCGCCCCCGGCGAATCGCCCAAGGCAAACGCATGCCCAAGGCAGGCGCATATGGACCTGGGATACGCTTTGAGCAAATGACAAAAGCCCAAGTCTGAATGATAAATGACCGGACGCGCGGGCAGTTTGCCCGCGGCTGGAATAAGCATTTCATTCGTCATTCGGGACACCCGTGAGAAAACGACTTGACGAGCGCTTATTGGGCTGTATATTCGTCATCTGCAACTGAGGATCATTCGCAACACGGAACCCGCCATGCCCAAGTCTCGCCCCGGTTTTACCCTGATCGAACTTTTAGTTGTTATCAGCATTATTGCTCTTTTGATTGGAATCCTCTTGCCCGCGCTCTCCGCTGCCCGAAAATCCGCGCGGTCGGCACAAGGACTCAGCAACCTTCGCCAGATCGGCATTGCTCAAGCGGCTTACCTCGCCGAGCGCAAGGGCTACTTCCCCTGGATGTCCTCCAGCACCTCGGCTCACACCTGCACCGCGGGCAGCGTTTCCACCAAGCCCCGCTGGATTGATTTCATCTACCCCTACATCCTGCTCCCCCAGGTCTTCCTCAGCCCCAACATCGACGACTTTGAACGCCAGCGGATGCGTAAGGTCTTCTGGCATGAAGTCAGCACCGAAGATCCCCACAGCATGATTCGGCGCGTGGCGGCCGGCGACGGCAACGCCAGCGCCCACGCGCGTTCCGTCGTCAGCGATCCGCCCGCCACGCACGGCGGATACGGCTACAACTTCCAGTACCTGGGCAACGCCCGCACCAATTTCAACGCCAATCAGGATGTGGACATCAAGTCCCCGTCCCAGACCCTCTCACACAGCGACACCCATGGCTCGGCCAAGGGCGTCAGCCAGGGCGGCAAGGCCGACTGGACCGGTTCCGACGAGGCCATCTACACCATCGATCCACCGGCTGGGTCCCTGACACTGGGTTCCAAGGGCAGCAACGGCGGTGGCGAAGCCTACTACTACACCACTGTCGCCGCATCCGAATACAACATCGGCGATGCCGTCGTCAGCGATCCCTACGACTGGCTTCGCCGCTCCGTCCCCGCCCAACGCAACAGCGGCGACTCCGCCAACGCCCTGTTCGTCGACGGCCACGGCAAGGCCATGAAACTCGCCGAAATGGACGACAGCGACGGCGACAGCATGATCGACCACGGTTACTGGAACGGCCTGGGTACGAAGTTCGCCACCTCGCGGTAATCGGCAAGGGAGAATATTGGGTCAAGACCCGATACGGAGGTCTGAGCTTCAGTGAAGCTCTGATGAAGGACCATCACACGCATCGTCAACGATTCGTTGGACGGCTGTTCGCCTTGATCGCCGTGCCTCCGTGAAAGAATCCAATGCTTTATTCTCGCGGAAACACGGGGAGAAGCGAACTGCGGCGAAGACGCCGCAGCTACGATGAAGAGGAAGACCGGTTCCGGCATGTTGTCGCTTTGAATCGTGGCATTCATAGCTGCGGCGTCTTCGCCGCAGGGATGTTTCGTGATGACGAAATGCGATTCGAGCAGGTGAAAACGGGATCAATGCCTTCGTCTTCGCCGGCGATGGCTGAGCAGTTGATCGAGGCTCAGCGATCCCGGGCCGATCAGCGCCAGCAGCAGGGCCAGCGTGAGGAGGATCAGGTTGGGGTGAAACGGGCCTGCGCTCTTGAATGCGTCCGCGCCGATCAGGGCAAGGGAAAAGCTCAGGATCAACAGCGTGGCGATGGTTCCCGTGAGCCGGCCGAGCAGGCCCAGGATCAGGCACGCGCCGACGAGGATTTCCAGAATTGGCAGGCTGTAGCCGTAGGGCAGTGCGAAGAAGTTGGGAACCCAGCCGGGCAGCATGGGGACGAACTTCGTGTGGTAGAACGCGCTGATACCGCCGCGGACTTTGGCGATGCCCGCCAGCAGGAAGTACAGCCCCAGACTCAGGCGGTTGAGCAGCAGCGCCAGGGAGATCAGCGAGGGATGAAGCGTCGCTCGACTCATGCTGTTGCTCCCAGTGAACGGTGTCGGCTCACGCGCCCAGTTCCCGGCTGCGACGGCAGGCTGCGGCGATGGCGTCAACGATGATCCGGGTCATGGCCTGGCTGTCCATGTGACGGATGGCGGCTTCGGTGGTGCCGCCGGGGCTGGTGACTTTGCGTCGAAGCTCGGAGGGCGTGTCGGGACTCTGGGCCAGCAGCATCGCGGAGCCGAGGATGGTCTGACGCACCAGCGTGTCGGCATGTTCGCCAAGCCCCAGTTCGTCGGCGGCGCGGGTCATGGCTTCGGCGAGGTAGAACAGATACGCCGGGCCGGAGCCGGACACCGCCGTCACCGCATCGAGCAGGCTTTCCGCCACCGCCACCGCCTTGCCCGCCGAGGCGAAGAGTTTCATCGCCAGATCGTCATCTCCCTCGCGGGCATGTTCGCCCCGCGCCACGCCGGCCATGCCCTGCCCCGCCATCAGCGGCGTGTTGGGCATGATCCGCACGATCCGCAGCGGCTTGCCGGCCAGCGCTTCGATCTTCGCCGTACCGATCCCCGCCATGATCGACAGCACCACCTGTGTTTCAGGATTGACCAGCTTGAGCAGCGGTTCCAGTTTCGGCAGCGTCTGCGGCTTGATCGCGAGCATGATCTGACGCGACCGGCGGATCACGTCCTCGCCCTGTTCGGTCGTCGTCAGGCCGAGTGACGCGAACATCTCGCGCCGCGCGGGGACCGGGTCCATCACGATCATCCGGCCCGGTTCGAGCAGCTTCCGTTGCACCGCCGCCCGGACAATGGCCTCGGCCATGTTGCCGCCGCCGAGGAATCCCAGTTCGTCTTCCATGGCCTCACCTGCCTTGCCGGGCATGATACCAACGCAAATCCCCGCGGATTGCGGGCGGGGTTGGAGCAATGTCGAATGTCCAAATCCGAATGACGAATGAAAAAACCGGAATCCGGCGTTTCGTCATTCGGATTTGGTCATTCGTCATTTCGTTCAGTCCGCCTCATGATCCCCATGCGATCCCTTGAGCATGATACCGCATGTCTCCACGCCGCGCCGCGTTCCTGTTATCCTTTGGCGGCAGTGTCGTCATCTTTCGCTCAGGGGCAGGCTGGACATGAACGCAATTTCCGCGCGATTCGCTGTGACGGGTGTGGCCCTGCTTGTCCTTGTGGGATGCCAGGCGGACGGCGGGCGCATGGACGCGCCGCGTGGCCGGTTCCTCACCCCGCAGCGGATGATGGACCGGCTGGAATGGTCGGATGCTGAACGGTCGCAGGACCTGGCTGTCAAGACCTACCGCGTCACCCGCAGCGCCAGCACCAGCTTCATCCTGCTGAACACCGCGGAAAAGCCGCACGTCCACGACCATCACGATCTGATCGTCACGGTGCTTTCCGGCCAGGTCCGGATGCATCTGGCACTGCAGTCGGTGGACCTGCGGCCGGGCGATGTGGTGGACATTCCACGCGGCACGGTGCACTGGGCACAGAACATCGGCAAAACGCCCAGCGAAGCCCTCGCCGTCTTCACGCCCCCCTACGACGGCCGGGACATGCGCGAAGTCGATATGCCCGTCCCTTGATCCGACGCATCCCGCATTGAACAATATCCAATGGACGAACCCACACCGGCCCCCGACGGGGCTGCATCCGCGACAGTGCAAGCCCATGGACGAGCAACACAACCCCGAAACCCGTGCGTACGAAACCCTCGGCGAACTGGAACTCGAAGCCCGCGATCTGGCTCAGCGGCGCGACGCCGCCACCACGGAACGCAATCGCACCATGCTCGACCGGCAGTTGCGCGAAATCGAGCAACGCATTGAGCGTTTGAAAAAGAGACTGCGACACTAACCCTGGAAAACGAGGCGAACATGACCGCGTTCCACGGCCTGCGACCTGTCGCCCGATGGATGCGACTGCCGGTCATCGCCCTGCTGCTTGGGATCACGTCTTCGCTGCCTGCGCAGACCCCGTCTGCCGCGCCCGCCACGCAACCGTCCACGCCGACCACGCCGCCCGCGCCGCCTTCGCTCCAGCAACGCCTCGGCGATCTGATCGACCAGGTCCGCATCGACCACGCCACCGCCAGGCAGTCGCTGGACTGGTGGAGCAAAACCACCGGCATCCCCCTTCGCATCAGTTGGACCGCGATGGAACAGGAAGGCGTCAGCCCCGACAATCCCATCACCATGTCGCTGCATCGCGTGCCGGTCGGCGTCGTGCTGGCCGCCATCCTCCAGCAAACCTCGCCCGACCTGCCCCTGATGTTTCAGGTCACGCCCTGGGATGTGCTGATCCAGACCCGCAACATGGCCAACCGGGAAACCGTCGTCCGGGTGTACGACATCACCGATCTGCTGATCGACGTGCCCGACCGCGGCTCGACGATGAACTTCAATCTCTCCTCCGCCATCAGCAGTTCCACCGTCACCGGTCCCGGCGGTAGCGGTCGATCCACCACCGGCGCGAGCCTGTTCAGCAGCGGAGGCAACGCGCCCGCCGGCAGCGCTTTGCGACGCGACCGCGGCGAGGAACTGGCGGACATCATTCGACAGACCATCGAGCCGGACATCTGGATCGAGAACGGCGGGCAGCATTCCTCCATCCGCGTCTTCTCCGGCAGGCTGATCGTCCGCGCGCCGCTGTATGTACAGCAGCAGATCGCCAAACAATCCGTGACCACCACGCGCCCGCCACGCGGCGAACCGAAGCCGCGGACCACCCCTGCCGCGGCCCCCTCGACAACGTCCACGCCCAAACCGTCCGACATTTCGGGCATTCAACAGCCCGACGGGCAGGTTCCCGTCTCCGGCAAGCGCGAGTATTGATGAGGTTGGCCCAACGATTCAGGCTGACATCAGATGCCGCAGCGCCGCCGCCACGTCGGGCTGTCGCATCAGGTGTTCGCCCACCAGAATGCGGTCAATGCCGTGTTCGCGCAGACGTCGCACATCCTCCGGCGTACGGATGCCGGATTCGCTGACGAGCCGGCCTCGGTCGAACACCTTCGCAGCCAGGCGGATCGTGTGGTCCAGGTCCGTCACCATGCGCTTCAAGTCGCGGTTGTTGATCCCCAGCAGCACGGGCTGGTTCTTCCGCGATTCCAGCATCGGCCCCACGCGGTCCAGGTTCGCCTCCTCATGAATCTCCACCAGCACGGCCAATCCCAGCGCCAAGGCGACATCCAGCACGTCCGCCAGTTCGCCGCCCGGCAGACACTCGGCGATCAGCAGCACGGCATCCGCCCCGGCCGCGCGGGATTCGTACACCTGCCACGAATCCACGAGAAAATCCTTCCTCAGCACGGGCAGGTCCACCGCCTGCCGCACGGCCTGAAGGTAGGCCAGCGAACCCTGAAAGTATTTCTCGTCGGTCAGACAACTGATCGCGGCAGCGCCGGCGTCGCGGTAGGCCTTCGCCAATGACACCGGATCAAAGTCAGGTCGAATCAGCCCCGCCGACGGACTGGCACGCTTGATCTCCGCGATCACGCGAAGCTGCCCCGCCGGCTGCGTCACAGCGCCGTAAAAATCCCGGCACGGAGGCGTCGCGGTCGCGGCGCGCCGCACGGTTTCCAGCGGACGTTGACGCTTGCGCTGGGCCACTTCCTCGCGCTTATCCGCCACGATCTGGGCCAGAATGTCCGCCATGCCTGCGATCCTTCCATCGGGAACGGAGAAGGATAGCACAGCCGATGCCGATTTACGCGCAACCGAGGATTTCACGCTTCATCTGGATGTAGTACCGATAGTTGTCCAGCGGTACATTCGATGGACAGGCATGATCGAGATGCGGCAGGTAGCCGCCCCGCTTGACCGCCGGCAGCACGCGTCGCAGTTCCGTGCGGATGGCTTCTTTCCCTTCGGCCAGCGCCTTTTTCTGGATGCCGCCGAGGAAGCCGCATCGCGAGCCGTACTGTTGTTGCAGCTCGTTGATGTCCAGGTTCGCGTCCACTTCGCAGGGCATGAACACCGTTACGCCGGACTCGATCCAGCCGTCGAGCAAGGTTCGAAAATCTCCGTCGCTGTCGAGGCTGATGAGTTTGCAGCCGAACTCCTCGCGCAGCCGGTCGTTCACCCGCTTCATCCGCGGGCAGACCACCTGACGGAACGCTTTTGGATCCACGATCGGCCCGTTCTTGTAGCAGATGTCCTCCCAGTACTGCACGTAATCCAGCTTGATTTTCCCGGCGATTCGGTCCAGGCAGGCCAGCTTGATTTGCGTCAGCGTTTCGACCATCTCCTCGAACAGGTCCATGTCCGTGTAGGGCAACATGGCGAATTCCTCGAAGCCCATGAGGTTCCGCAGCCAGCCCATGTAGCCGTCCATGAAGAGACAGACGGGATGGCCCGACGCGGCGAACCGCGCGTGAATCGCCGGCCAGTCCACGTCGGGCACGCGACGCGGATCGTCCGGATTGAGCCGGGGCTTGAAGATTTCCTCCCATTCCTTGCGACTTTTCAGCGGATAATCCAGGTAATGGGGAATGGTCTGATC
>JADLAP010000251.1 GCA_020848195.1 Phycisphaeraceae bacterium | reverse complement strand
GACGGGAGGAACTGACGGCCCATGTGCATGCGGTGCACGAGACGCATCGCCGGGTGTACGGCAGTCCGCGCGTGCATCAGGCGTTGCTGGCTCAGGGGGTCAAGGCGTGCGTGAACACGGTGGCGAAGGTGATGCGTCAGGCGGGACTGGCCGCGAAAAAGAAGCGGAAATACGTGCCAAGGACGACGGACAGTTCACGGACGCAACGACCGGCGGAGAACCTGCTGCAGCGGAACTTCGCGCCGGGCTGGGCCGATCAGCGGTGGGCCGGCGACATCACGTACGTGCCGACGCGGGAGGGCTGGCTCTACCTGGCGGCGGTGCTGGACGTGGGCACGCGACGCATCATCGGCTGGGCGATGGCGGCAAGCCTCAAGGCGGACCTGGTGGTCGATGCGCTGCGCATGGCCCTGACCCGACGCGGCCTGCCCCGCACGCCCGCCGGAACCCCGGCCCTGATCTGCCACTCCGACCGCGGCACGCAGTATGACAGCGACGCATGCCGGCAACTGCTGGACGCCTATGGCTTGATCATGAGCATGAGCGGCAAGGGAGACTGTTACGACAACGCGGTGACGGAAAGCTTCTGGGCCACGCTCAAGACGGAGCTGATTCATGACCAGGACTATGCCACGCGAGCCGAAGCCCAGGCGTCGATCTTCGAGTACATCGAGGTGTTCTACAATCGTGTTCGACTGCACAGCACGTTAGGCTATGTGAGCCCCGAAACGTTCGAGGCCAGCCTGACTTAATCCCCCAAGGCGCGCCCACTGTTCGTGGGGAAGTCCACCGCGTATCCATGGAGGGCCATACCGATTTGCCGGATGTTGCTCAGGCAACTGATTTGCCTGGATCGTTCGCGTGCTCCTTTGAGAGCCGGCAGCAAAATGGCCAGCAGCAACGCGATGATCGAAATTACCACGAGAAGCTCGATCATTGTGAACGCCCCTGCGCGGATTGGGGGGGATTGAACACTCTTTGCCGCTTTGTGTCTTGCCACGTCGTTCTTTTCCAACATCAGATGGTTTTGCGAAGTCTTCATTGCAGGCCCACCTTTCCGTCGAGATTGGTGCAAACCGACTACATCCCATATCACATTAAACAGCACATGGATTTATTCACCAGCCATTACAAGAGGCAGATCCAGTGAAATACGTGACGAAAAATGCGCTTGGTCAAAGGTGGCAAGCTCTCAATCAGCAGGCCTTGACGATTATTAACCACCTGTTAAACAAAAACTTATGTGGACAATGCGCGGTTTATATCACTTGCACCGAGGCATGGCTCTTGCCAATTAACGGTCAGCTTGAGCGGCCAACATCTGGAATGCGACGGGCTTGGAGACTGGTTGACAAAAGCAGGCTTCGATCCGCGCCCCACATCTGGGACAGGCTCGCACGTTGTCGCCTGCGGGGAAGCCTTGAGCCGCGCCCGGCCCCAGCATGGTGAATACAACCGATTGGCCGTCACTGGTGCGCACCTCGATCTGGTTCTGGTCCTCAACCGAGCCGTCATGGATGATGTGGAACCGAGCCGCCCCCAGCCGTTCCACCTTCCAACTGTGAGGGACGTTGATCTCGACGCGCTGCTGGTCGTCCCCGTCAATGGTGACCCAGACTTCGCGCCCGATCCCCGGCCACAACACCGGCTCGCCGCCGTAGTGGAACGCCACCTCTTGATTGCCCATCCGTTCAATGCCGACGTGGATGTCCTGTTGCAGGCTTTCACGTGCGAGCTGATTTTGGAATAAACGTGTCAACAGATCGGCGGGGAGCTGCGTCGTCTCACCGAATGCACGGTTGCTGGACGCACGGGTCGCCCTTTCCGCCAGAGCGATCGTTCGTTCGGTGAGTTCAGTCAATGTCGGCGGGGCATCGCAGTCGCGTGTGAACTTATGAAGGACAATGTCGTCGCCCACCGGCTTGATCCATTTATCGGGAATCGCGGATCGGCCGGAGATAATGCCCAGCACAGCCCCCAACGTGGCACCGGTGCAATCGGTGTCGTAGCCGCAATTCACCGCCTGGCAAAGGCAATCGCCGAAATCCCGGCCGTAAAGCCAGCCGATGATCGTGAAGCCATGATTGGGGATGGCGTTGCACGGCTGCAGGTGGCCGAAGCGGGTGGCAATGCGTTCCCGCGCGTCCCCCCACGTCAGCTTGTTCTGATGGCACCAGATCGCTTCGCGGATCACGCGGGCGATGTGGCAACTCAGCGGGATCATGTGCAGCCCGATGCGAATCAGCGTCATGGAGTCTTTTTCCACGAACGCCGCGGCTTCGACGGCCGCCCAGAACATTTCACCATACGTGCCTTCCCCACCCGCGTGATCGATCGCCGAGTCCTTCCAGGCCATGCGTGCCGCCGCCTGCGGATCGCCGGCATGCAACACCGCCCAGAGTTCACTGCGGATCGGCGACCCCATTTCGTCCACGAAATAATTCTCAAAACATCCGGCTACCGGTGGACGCAATCCGCGATCATAGTTGCGCATGAAGAACCCGTACTCGTTCCACGGATACCGCGCGGTGTACTGGTTCCAGTAGTCGGCGAACGTGGCCAAGGAGGGATCCAGCCCCTGCTCTTCGAGCATTTTGAGCCAGACCAACTGCAGGTCCAGATCATCGTTCGCCGCCGGCTTGTCGGGCAGGGGTTCAAAATAGGTCAAACCTTGCGGGTAGCGTTTACCTTCATAAGGCATGCCCAGCGTGCCGCCGATGTTCTTGCCCAGCCAGCAGCCCGCCACCTTATCTTGAAACTCGTCACGTCCAAGTACGATCTTGCTCATGCCATTTTCCTATGAAATATCAGGACTGATGGCATTATCGCCGAGGCGATCGGAATCGCCATGCACTTCAACCGTCCGTATTATGTGAAACAGGTGACGAAAGATGCTCTGGCCGGGATCAGGACCGGATATTCAATCTCTGGCGGGAGGCACTTCTCCGAGCGTCATGATGAAATCCGGTTTCCGATGGCGCGGCAGATACCGTTGCATCCAATTGGAACCGGCCCGTGGCGGCACCAAGTGCCGATTGAGGGGAAATAATTGATCCGTTTCGGCAGGCGATTCCTCGAGAGGAGGCGCCACGCCCAATCGGACATCCGAGGGCAGGACACTGAGATGACTTTTGAAAAGGCGGGTGAAGATCCGAGGATCGGCAAACCCCAATTCGTAGGCAATTGCCTTGATGGGCTTGTCGGTGCTGCGCAACAGGCGTGCGGCTTCCCGAAGCCGGGCCTGGGTGTGATACGCTTTGGGAGTCAGTCCAAAACGCTGCTTGAACGTGCGGATGAAATACGCCCGGCTCAGATGCATTTCTTTGGCGAGCACGTCCCCCTTCAATTCGCCGCCGAGTTCGGAATCCAACCGGAGCCGCAATCGCAACCATGGATCGAGATGTTTCAGACTTTGTTCCTGTTTCTTGTTGAGCACACTGACGATGATCGCGAGCATCTCGTGGACGGCCGCCCGCGTCCGAAGGGTGGCCAGCGCGGTGTCCTGTTCGACCTCCATGCAAAGAACCTCGAATACCCGGCGCATGTCCGCGAATGCATCGCCCAATGAAACCTGCAACGGCAGCGGCCCCAATTCATTCAAGTTCGGTGTCCACCCCTGACGGGGCGGCGGCGCGAATTCAAGATGTGATTCATACACGACGCACGGGACGGGATTGCCGCTTTCATTCCAATCCGTGGGACGGAAACACAGCAGATCGCCCGGCTGGGCCACAAACGTCCCATTGGGCGTCTTGGCGCGGTACTGTCCGCTTTCGAGCAACAGAATATGGTGCGAAGGAATCCGGTAACGATGCCAGAATATCTTTTGCCGCCGAAAACATGCCGCCATGTGCACGGTCGGTGAGATTTCATCAAGGGTCAGGAATCGATGCTCATACCGCATAACGTATAAGTCGGGTACTGAAAGAACGCCACTTTAATACTACATCTCGCAGCTTCCTGCCCAGCGGAAAATCAAAGGGAGGAAAATCAAAGGGAAGAAGTACTGGCCTTCCCCACGAATGGTGGGCGCGCCTTCGGAGTCAAGCCCGCCCGCCTGGCCTCGAACGTTTCGGGACATCCGTGAGGCCGCCTCATGCCCGAAGGCAAGCAGCCGGCGTGGAACGGGATGGGCGTGAGAAGTCAGTCGCGTTTGGGCTGATTGGAATTGGGTTTGTTCGTGTGTTCGATCTGATCGACCCTCGCCACTTCGTCGGCGCTGACGTGGCCGATGACGCGGCCGTCATCCAGGACGTTGACTTCCTTCGTAGCCAGATCTCTGAACAGGCGATACAGGTCGACGGAGCCGCCGATGCTGAACCACACGGTCGAAACCACCGCGATGATGCAGGGGATGACGAGATTGCTGAGCTTGAACCAGTGGGCCCACCACAGGTTGGGCCAGGGATAAATCGCGTTCCACGCCACCAGCAGCGCGAAGGTTCCGAAGCCCCAGCCAAAGGTCCAGATGAAGACGGACCATGCGAGAATCTTGTCGCCGTGGGTGTATTCGGGGGTGATGCCGATGAGTTTGCGGAATGCGTTGCGGATCGTGAGTTTTTCGTGCACGAACGAGGTTTCGCCCTTTCTGGCGTACTTGCCGCGGTGCAACATGCGATCGAGGTTGAACACTTCGCTACGTGAGAGCAACGAGAGGCCGACGTAAAGTCCCACGCCGACGACCATCGTGATGAAATAGACTTCCACGGAATTGATGGGGAACTTATCAGGCGTGACTCGCCACTTGATAAACGGTTCAATGGGATGGGATATGCCCTCCAGAATCCGGGTCACGGTGGGCAACCAGCCGGATTTTACGAGCCACGGATAAATGGAGGGAACCCAGGTGCTCTGGGCGACCATGCCGCCGGTGGCGAGTGCAGACCCGGCGATGAGCGACGCGAAAGCTCCGACCGTGGTGCCTCGTTTCCAATACAACCCGCCGACGATGCAAGGCCCGGCTCCACCGAGCCAGATCGCTCCCGTGATGGTGAAGAACATCAGAATGAAGTCCACCTGGGCGAAGTAGAACGAGAAAAGGAATGCGAACAGCGCCACGCAGGCGATGAGGACTCGCAGCCAGAACAATTGCTGTTTCGGAGTGAACGGCCTGCCCCTCAGCGGCAGCATGATGTCCTGTACGATGATGCTGCCCCAGGAGTGCATGTAGGCGGTATCCGTGCTCGTCATCAGGAAAATGCAGATGGCGCAGAAGATACCTGTAATGCCGATCGGCAGAATATGGCGCAACGCCATGGGCACGCGCATCGGGCCGAAGATGGTGTCGAACGTCTGTCCGGTGGCTTTCGATTGGGAAGCCAGGGCTTGGCGCGTGATCACGCGCATCGGCTCCTTGTCGAGATTCGCATCGTCGACGGAAGGGATGCGTGACCGCAGCCCATCGGAGATGACGCCGGTGGCGTAATAATCCTTCAGTTCGCCTCGAATGCCGTCGAACTCCGCGGACGGCGCCACGTCGTCGGCCGTTTTCATGGCCAGTTCCGCGCGGCAATTGGTGGCGGCGGATTTGAAATCGGCATGGTTGAGGAATGTGAAGGCCACGACGGCAAGCAGGACGTACATCATCCCCGCGAAGCCGTTGCGCCAGGTGGCCAGCACGTTGCCGATTTTCGCCTCGTGAGCATTCTTGGCCGCGGCGTTGTAGCCCTGGGTTCCGGACCACGACATGCGGCCGAGGATTGAACTGATGACGCCGACGAAGACGTAAAACAGGTTGAAGTCCCGCAGTTGCGTGATGTCAAAGGGATTGAGAAGGCTTTCTCCCACCGGACGATCAAGCAGAGCGGGCGCCATTTGACTCGACCACGAGAACCGCATCAACAGATAGACCACGATCACCGCATACAGCGGATAGCTCAGCAGACCCAGGATGCAGTCGGTGACCATGATGGTGAGCTGACCGCCCATGGTCACGAGGATCACGGCCACGGCGAGGAAGATCGCCATGACCAGGCCGTAGGTCGAGAAGTTCATGCCCAGCACATCCACGTGCAGCGGAAGATCGCAGTAATACACGAGGAATCGCGCGCCCACGGCGGGAAAGATCGCGTAATTCACCACGCCGGAGATCGATTGCAAAATGGCGGCGAAAATGCGGAAAGACCGGCTGTACCGGATTTCCAGGAACTGCCCCAGCGTCATCGCCCGCGTCTCGCGGAAACGATAGACACAGTACCCGGTCAGTCCCATCACCATCATGATGGGAATCGTGATCTGGTTCCAAAAGCCGTACGCGAAGCCGGCCTGGTAATACGCCTCGAACATGGCCACGAGGCTGATCAGGCCCATGCCCGCTTCGCCACCGGACACGCAGAGCACGTAACGTCCCGCCACGCGGCCGGCGGTCAGAAAGTCCGACACGCCCTTGACGTACTTCTGAGCCTTGTACGCAATCCAGAACACCACGATCCACGGAAGCAATGCGATCAGCCAGTCAATGAGCGGCATGTAGGTTTCCTCAAGATGTATTTCGCGGTCATTTCGCCGACTTGGGCATCAGGATCAAGCGGCCATACTCCGGCCTCAGGTGAAAACTCGTGCGTGAAAGCTTGGGCATGCTCGACAGTTCCGTCTGCGGAAGAAAAGCTGAATAGTTGTACCGGCCCACCAACACGCGCCACGCGGCGCCGGGACCCCACGCCTCGCCCCGGGCGGTCAGCGCCGACACCGGAACCGCCATCTCCGCCGTCCAGCCCTTGTCACGATCCGACCAGTCGTTGAATGTGCCTTGCACCTGTGCCGCGACTGTCAGGTCCACGTGGTTCTTGAACGTGCTGGGCAGCAGCCGCCCCGGTCCGGGAAAAAAGAACGATGTCTGCAACGCATTGGGCGTCACATACAACTCCCAGTACCACGTCTGGTCCAGCGGCCAGAGAAACAGCTCAGCCAGATCGCCTTTCGAGTAGTGGTGCTCGCCATTCTCCGTGCCCTCGGCCACCACGTCGGAGTCGGTGAACTCCACCGCCATGTACAGGAATTTTTCGTCCCACGCGAAGCGGATCTTGCCCCCTTCGATCAACGTCTGGTCCAGTTCCACCCGATCCTGCCCCAGCTTCATCTGATACGTCTGTGCCTTGGCCCACACCGCGTCATCGAGCCGGCCATCGACATTCACCGGCTGGTCGGCGTACACCGCCTGGACCGGATATCCGTTGTCATGGGGCTTGATTGCCTGTTTCGACGCGCAACCAAACGTCGAACTCAACATGACCACCGTCATGACCTGAAGCAGCATCACTTTGAACGTTTTCATGGAAATTTGCCTTGATAAGTCTCGTCGATTCAGAGGCATTGATGCACGTATCCGAACTCACACATGGCCCAGTCGCACGAGGATCGACTTCCTCCGTCGACGGATTTGAGCAAAGACTAATACCCAGCCCCGCTGAAGTTTGCAAATCGGAGATGTCTATCACGACATCGCTTCGAGCGATTCGGTCCAAATCTGAGCCTGGAACGTTGGCCGGCGTGATTGCGCCGATGGTGATAACAGATGACAACGGCCAGATGAAATGCCAGCGCATTCGACAATAGGGGCATTTCCTTGACGCAACCTGCCCCAGCGTTTTCCACAAGCCCCATGACGAGTCTTCGAGTCTTGGGATGGGGGTGTTTCGACCCTCATGGCTCGAAGACTCGCCATGGGGTTTATAGCAGCAAAGGTTTGGAGCAAGGTGATCGTGAAATCGTGGCACGGGTTGCGCCAACGAAATACCCCTTATTTGACAAACGACTTCGTTCTTGATGTCGAAGCGCAACTCACGGCTCAGGAGGTCGACGGAGAAGGGTGACGTTCGTCTTGCCCTTCGCCGATGGGGTCATTCGAGCAATCCGGCTAAACTTTGCCCACCTGAACAACGAAGATGAATAGTGTCCGAGATATTTGCACGGCACAATCATGAAAATGGTATTGACAAACCCACGTTTCGGGGGATATGGTAAAGCAAGACCAATGTGGATTGACCAATTCTGCAGTGTCCGCCAGTATGGTGCTCAGGCTCTTTTATGGCAGACATTTACCAACAGCTTTGCGAACGCATTTTTCACGACTTCTGGCAACAGAGTGAGGTTCACGTTGGCTTGAAGCTGCCAACGGAGCGTGAATTGGAAGTGCGGTACAAAGTCAGTCGCCCCACGGTCGGGAAAGCCATTGCGGCGCTGGCCGCCGAAGGCTGGGTCACGAAACGGCAGGGCAGCGGCATCTTTGTTGCCGCGATTGAGAGCGAAGCGGGCAAGCGTGGTTCGGGATCGCCCTTTCGTATCGGATTCGTGGGTCTGGATCTGGGGTCGGAGTTGTGCCACCGCGTTTTTGTCGGCGTCGAACAGATCGTCCGTCTGAAGG
>JADLAP010000250.1 GCA_020848195.1 Phycisphaeraceae bacterium | reverse complement strand
GGACATCGATGCCGCACCGCCAGCGCCAGCGCCATGTCGTGCGGAACCATCCCTCCGTAGCGCAGCGACAGGGAGAGAAACCGCCGGCATACGTTGTCCATCCGCTCAAACACCTCCGGCCCTTCTTCCGCCTGGTGAGCCATGTTCACCACCAGCCGCAGATCCAACCGCTGACGCATCCGCTGCAGCGCCTTGATGACGGCATAAGCGTCCGCCATGGCTGGCGGCTCCGGTGTCGTCACCACCACGACTTCGTCCGCACAGAGAGCGAAACCCAACACATTAGGCCCCACCCCCGCCCCGGTGTCGATCACGATCACATCCGCGTGCTGGTCCAGGCATCGCAATTGCCGGATGACCTGCGATCGCTGATCGTCGTTCATCGCCGCCATCTGAGCCAGTCCCGACGCGCCCGGCAGCAGCAGGAACCCGCCGGGGGCTTCGATGAGGATGTCCTCCATGGACATGCGGCCATCGACGACGTCCGTCAGGGTGTAGCGGGGCTGGAGATTGCACAGCACGTCGGCGTTGGCGGTGCCGAGGTCGGCGTCCACGAGGACGACACGGTCGCCGAGTTGCCGGAGGCAGATGGCGAGGTTGACGGAGAAGTTGGATTTGCCGACCCCGCCTTTGCCGCTGGTGACGGCGATGATGCGGGCGCGGCAGACCGGATCGGACGCCTGCGACCGGGCCGCGGAGGAGCCGGCGGGGTCGGGTTCCGTCCGCGCGTCCGATTCCGCCACGAGCGCGCGCAGGGCCTGGGCCTGGTCGGAGAGGATCACGACAAGGTTCCTCCCAACACGAGGTCCGCCAGGCGATCGCCGCGACTGGGTTCGATCTGGTGCGGCACTTCCTGGCCGGTGGTGATGTAGCTGAGCTGCTTGCCCACGCGCTGAGCCACGTTCAGCAGCACGCCGAACGACACGGCTTCGTCGAGTTTGGTGAAGATGATTTTGTCGATGCCCACGATGCTGAAGCGTTCGACGGCGTCGAGCATGACGGACTGGGTGCAGATGGAGGAGAGGACGAGGTGGGTTTCATGCGGCCTGGCGACGGACATGAAATGTCGCAACTGGTCGAGTTTGGGATCGTCGCGCTGGCTTCGTCCGGCGGTGTCGATGAGGATGGTCTCGCAGCCGCGGCACTTGTTCAGGGCGGCGTCCATCTCGGCGGGCGTGGCGACGACGTGCAGCGGGATGCCGATGATGTCGGCGTAGGTGCGAAGCTGATCGACGGCGGCGATGCGGTAGGTGTCCAGCGTAATCATGCCGACGTGCCGGGCCTGCTTGAGTTTGAAGGTGGCGGCGAGCTTGGCGATGGTGGTGGTCTTGCCGACGCCGGTGGGACCGACGAGGGCGATGGTTCGCGGCCGGCCGTCGGCGGTCGGCGCGGGCTTGGTCATGGCGTCATCCGCAGGGAACCGCGAGGCGATGGCGTTGCGGGCCGCCTCGCGCACCGCGTGCTGATCTTCCCACTGCAGCGGCGTAAGCTGGCCCTGCACCTGTTCGATGATCTGCTGGGCCAGTTCCTCGGTGACGTCCTGCTTGAGCAGGGCGAGGTAATGGTCGAAGAGGGAATCCGGCAGTTGGGGCGGGGTTTTCTGTTGGGTCTGCATCTGCATGACCCGCTCGACCATGCGGCGGACGCAGGCCATTTCACGGCACAATTCCTCGGCGGCGGCAGGTTCACGGACGGCGGCACGCGCGGCAACCGGAGCGACAGGCGTGGCGGCGGCCGTCGCGGCGGCGACCACCGTCGCGCTCAGCGCCGCCGAGGCGCTGGTGGGCGCAGCCGTCGCGGGAAGCAGTTCGCCCTGCCTGGCGGCAAGGTAGGTGCGGCGGATCAGGTCGCCCGCCGTCTGCGTTTCCACCACCGGCCTCGCCGCGCCAGCCACGGGTTCCCCGACCGAGTCGCGGCGCGCCAGCCGCTTGCGCCGCGCGATGCGGCGGTCGTCTTCCTTGGCGGTGATCTCCACCACGGTTCGCGCGCCGAAACCGAAAAACAGGCCCCCGCGCCGGTACGTCCGCGTGTGAACAATGACGGCGTCAGGCCCCACCTCGCGCTTCACGGTCGCCAGGGCTTCCGCCATTGATCCGGCTGTAATGGTTTTCATCGTCAACGTATCGCCCCTTGCAATGATGCCTCCGCCGGCTGGTCGTCCAGTTGGACGATCGCCAGCGATTCAACGTCCACTCCCTTGCTGACTTCGTTGTAGCCGAGCACCGCCACGTGGGGCAGATGCGGCTCCAGCAGACGGCGGATCGACGCCCGCACCTGCGGCGAAGCCAGCACCACCGGCGGATACCCGCGTTCGAGCAGCCGCTGGAGATCCTTCACCATGGCCGTGGTGATGCGGTTGGCCACGGCGGGCGGCATGGTCAGCGTCGTGCCTTCGCCGGTGCGGTCGATGAAGCTGACCACCTGATCCTCCAGTGCCGGGTCGAGGCTGATGCAGTACAGTCGCGGCGCGGCGGACGTCGGCGTCAGGCTGTCGCCGCGGTCGGCCGGCGGAGCCTGTACGAACTGGTTGCAGATCGTCCGGCGAAGCGCGTTGCGGACATACTCCGTGAGCACGTCCAGATCCTTCGTCCGGCCGATCCAGTCGCCCAGCGTTTCGACGATCGTTTCCATGTCGCGGATCGGAACCCGCTCGCGCAGCAGATTCTGCAGCACCTTCTGCAATTCGCCGGGACGGATCAGGCCCGCGTGGTTCTTGTCGTTCTCCGGCCCCAGCACTTCGTCCGCCAGACGCGGCGCGGACTTGCGCAGCTGCACGATCAGGTTCGACGTCTCCTCGCGCGTCAGCAGTTCATACGCGTGATTCTTGACCACTTCGGTCAGATGCGTCGCCAGCACGCTGGCGGGATCGACGACGGTGTAGTTGAGCGACTCGGCGCGGCTCTTCTGCCCGGCGTCGATCCACACGGCTTCCAGTCCGAACGCCGGCTCGCGGGTCTTGATGCCTTCCAGTTGCGTGGTGGCCAGACCGCTGTCCATGGCGAGGAACTGGCCCGGATACGCCGAACCCTGCGACACCGTGTTGCCGCGAATGCGGATGTGATAGTCGTGCGGCTGAAGCTGCATGTTGTCGCGGATGCGGACCGGGGGCATGACCAGTCCCATTTCCGCCGCCAGTTGGCGACGGATCATGGTGATGCGGTCGAGCAGATCGCCGCCCTGCGAAGCATCGACCAGCCTCACGAGCATGTAGCCGACCTCCAGTTCCAGCGTGTCGATGGTCATCACCTGCTCGATGGGCTGATCCTTGCTCGTCTGCTTCTGCCTGGCGGCGGCCTGATTCGCGGCCGCGGTCTGCTGCTGCTTCTGCTTGCGCTTGCTGGAATACGCGATGCCGCCGGTGATTCCCGAAAGGATGAGCATGGGCATCATGGGCAGGCCGGTCAGGGACATCAGGGCGAGGAAAGCGGACGTGATCCACATCGCCGAAGTCTGGCTGGTGAGCTGTTTGGCCAGTTCGCTGCCGAGGTTGTGTCTGCCGCTGGACCGGGTGACGATCAGGCCGGCGGCGATGGAGATGACGAACGCGGGCAACTGGCTGACCAGGCCGTCGCCGATGGTCAGACGGGTGAAGACTTCCAGCGAGGTCGTCCAGGGCCAGCCTTTTTCAAACGTGCCGACGGCGAACCCGCCGGCGATGTTGACCAGCGTGATGATGATGCCGGCGATGGCGTCGCCGCGAACGAACTTCGCGGCGCCGTCCATAGCGCCGTAGAAGTCCGCTTCCTGGGAGATGGCGTCGCGCCGGCGTCTGGCTTCCTTCTCGTCGATCAGGCCGGCGTTGAGGTCGGCGTCGATGGCCATCTGCTTGCCCGGCATGCCGTCCAACGTGAACCGCGCCGCCACTTCGCTGATCCGCGTGGCACCCTTGGTAATCACGACGAACTGCACGATGATCAGGATGATGAACAGGATCAGGCCGACGACCAGCGAGTTGCCCGCGACGAAGCTGCTGAAGGCCTCGATGACCTTGCCCGCCACGGCCATGGCGTGCTCCGGACTCTGCGCGTCGGCGGAGAGGATCAGTCGCGTCGTGCCGATGTTCAGCACCAGCCGGAACAGCGTGGTGGCCAGCAGCAGCGAGGGAAACACGCTGAATTCCAGCGGACTCTGCACGTAGATCGTGGTCAGCAGGATCAGCGCCGCCATGGCGATGTTGGCCGCGATCAGCACGTCCATCACCACCGGACTCAGCGGCACGACGATGACCACCATCAGCCCGACAAACCCCAGCGGAACCAGCAGCGACCGGAACTGCGCCAGGCGGTTGAGCCAGTCGGGAATGCTCAGCTTGTGGGTTGCTTCGGGCATGTGTATTAGCCGCAGATGAACGCAGATGAACGCAGATAAGACGAAAGACAAGTCATTGGAGTTTTACAGTTCATGGACGATTCGCTTGATCTCCACTTTGGGTCGCTGGAAGTTCATGAGAAGGCATAGATGAAGACCCGTTGCCTTGAGATAGTTCAGACATTGAGCGGTATGCTCCGGAGCGAACGTATCCACACATTTCAACTCAATGAGCAGCTTGTCCTCCACTACCAGGTCCGCCAGATAATCGCCCACCACAACACTCTTGTATTTCACAGGCAATTTAACCTGCTTCCGACAATCCAATCCTTTTGTTTTCAACTCATACGCCAACGCATTTTCATAGACTTTCTCAAGAAACCCTGACCCCAGAACATTGCTCACCTCATAGGCACATCCAATGACCAGCTCCGTCAACTGCTTCATCCCATCCTGAGTATTTGTCTTATCTGCGTTCATCTGCGTTCATCTGCGGCTAAAAAACTCATCCTGCTTTCCGTCCGCCCAGCCGGTAGACGTAGGCCAGAATCTCCGCCACGGCGGAGTAGTAGTTCGGAGGGATCTGCTGTCCGACTTCGACGCCGTAGAACAGGCCGCGGGCCAGTTCGCGGCGTTCGACGAGCGGGACGCCGTGTTCGAGTCCGAGCTGGCGGATGCGCAGCGCCATGTGGTCGGCTCCTTTGGCGATGACTTTCGGAGCCGCCATGGTTTTGGATTCGTACTGCAGCGCCACGGCGAAGTGCGTGGGGTTGGTGACGATGACATCCGCCTTGGGCACGGTCTGTTTGAGCCGGGACATGGCCAGTTGCCTCGCCACGCGGGCGCGGCGCTGTTTGATCATCGGATCGCCTTCCATCCGCTTCAGTTCGTCCTTGACCTCCTGCTTGGTCATGCGGAGATCGACATCGTGCTGCCATCGCTGGTACGCGAAGTCGAGGATGGCCAGGACCAGCAGGAGCAGGGCGAGTTTGATCGCCACGCCGTAGACCATGTCGGCGACGACGCCGAGGCAGGGCATCAGTTCCAGTTCGGCGAGGCGGACGATCTGGGGCAACAGGCTGTGGACGAGGAAATAGGCGGTGGCGGCGATGGCGAAGACTTTGGCGATGCTCATGAGCAGTCGCCCCGCGCCGCGAGCGCCCATGAGGTTTTTCAGGCCGCGCAGCGGAGAGAGCTTGGTCAGGTCCAGTTCGAGCGGCTTGGTGGTGACGATGAACCCGACCTGCCCGACGGTGGCGGCGACGCCGGCGGCCATGATGCCCAGGATCAGCGGTGCCAGGGCGACGGCGAACAGGTAGCCGGCGAGGTAGGGCATGGCCACGAGATCGGTTGGCCGGGTCAGGTGCAGCGTCCAGTCGCCGCCGAGCATGGCGCGGAGCGTGACCTGCATGGCGGTGAGAATTTTGAAGCCGAAGGCGTGGAGCAGCAGAACGCTGGCCAGCAGCGACGCGGCGGCGGAAAGGTCCGTGCTGCGGGCGACATTGCCTTCCTCGCGCGCTTCCTGTCGCCGGCGCGGCGTCGCGGACTCTGTACGATCGGCGTCATTCTCCGCCATGGCTTAACTTCCCGTTCCCACGTTCCACGCGGCCCTGCCTCCCAGCGTCAGAAACCACTGCATCGTGCGAAGCCCGTCTTCCATCGCGTGGCGTCCGACCTGCCAGTCGATGCTGATCGCGCCGACCAGCAGCGCCGAGCCGGCGAGGATGCGCAGCGCGAAGCCGATGCTCAGGATGTTCATCTGCGGCACGGTGCGCGCGATGAACCCCATCGCCACGGTTTCCACGAAGACCAGACACAGCAGCGGCGCGGAGACGCGAAGGCCCAGCTCGAACATGCTCGTGGTCATGCCCAGCAGCAGCGAGGTGACGTGGCCGTCGGGCATGTAGCCGCCGAGGGGGATGCGGCTGAAGCTGCCGACGAGGGTGGCCAGCAGGACGCGGTGTCCGCCGAGGATGACGAACACGGCAATGGCGGTGATGTAGAAGAACTCGCCGAGAATGCCGGTTTCCACGCCCATTTCGGGGTTGAACACGCCGCCGATGCCCAGGCCGATCTGCTGGTCGATGATGCGGCCGGCCATCTGCATGCCCAGCAGCGGCATGCCGACGCCCAGGCCGAGGATCAGGCCGATGATCAGTTCCGACGCCACGGCCGGGACCAGCGTCCAGAGCTTCAGTCCCTCGTGGACCACGGGCAACACGTTCGCCGCCGCCGCCGAACCCGGCGTCAGCAGCACGGGATACACGCAGAACGACAGCACCAGCGCCATCAGCGCCTTCAGCCGCAGCGGAACCGCCGTGCTGCCGAACACCGGCGCCAGGATGAACAGCGCCGACAGGCGCGTCAGCACCAGCGCCCAGGCGGGCAGGTGAGGCAGCAGAGGTTCCAGCGTCACGGGCATCGACGTATCCTCGGTGCGTCAAGCACCTGTTCCGGTCAACCTCCGGAAAACATCCTTCGTGAAAACTCGATCAATTCCTGCGCGACCCACGGCGTGACGACGATCGCCACGACCGCCATGCCCACGATCTTGGGCACGAAGCTCAGTGTCTGCTCCTGAATCTGCGTCACGGCCTGGAACAGGCTGATCGCCAGGCCCAGCACCAGCGCGGCGCCGAGAATCGGCGCGCTGAGCAGCAGCATCAGCACCAGCGACTCCCGCACCACATCCACCGCCTGAGCCATGTTCATGTTCGGTCTCTTTCCGCGAACCTACCCCGTCACGCCGGGAATCCAGAAACTGTGCAGCAGGCTTCCGCCCACCAGACGCCAGCCGTCGACCAGCACGAACAGCAGCAGCTTGAACGGCAGGCTGATCAGCACCGGCGGCAGCATGAGCATGCCCATGCTGAT
>JADLAP010000385.1 GCA_020848195.1 Phycisphaeraceae bacterium | reverse complement strand
GCAGCCAGTTGGTGCGCGGCGTGGTGCCAACGAGGTTTTTCAACGCGACAGTGAGGCCGACCTTTTTATGTGTCTTGAGCTTGGGGATGTTGATGAGCACATCGGCGTTCATCGGCGTGCGGCAGATGCGGTATTCGTGATGCGGATCGGTGTGCTGGCGGTTCGTGGTGGCGAAGTCATACGACGCGCCATAGAGCTTGCCGAGGCCGGGATGGCCGATGAATTCGCTGTCCGCATCGAGATGGATGTCCACCGCGCCGGAGGGATCGCTGGGAAGCTGGCGTTTGGCGATAGTGACGCCGTCGTCGATGGTCCATTCCTCGCAGCGCATGTCGAAGAGCAGGAAGGCGATGCCGGGGAACTCCTGCGTGAGATCGGTGACGAGCTGATCGAGCTGATGCAGACGACGGATGGTGTCGAAGGACGAATCGCTCTGCGGCGCATCGCACAGGGTGACGGAGCCGCGGCCTTGCAGCTTCTTCGCGGCCCAGCGGGCGGTTTCACGCACGACGACGGGATGTGTGATGATGGTGAGCCAGCCGTTTTCATCCTCGGGCTTGCTGGCGTTGTGTTCTTTGACCCAGTTCGGCTTGATGACGACGCGGTCGCCCGGCTTGATGAAATCAGCGGGCAGTTCGAGCGCGATGATGGCGTCTTCGATTTGCAGGCGGATGGCGGCGGTGTCGTCGTAGGCGGCTTTGCCGCGCATGACGGAGACCTTGGGAGAGCCGAATTGAGTAGGATCGAGCGTATTCACGATGTGGCGGTTATTTAAAGGCGGCATGTTCTCTTTGCAACGCCGCCGCCCATGCCGAAGCTCCGCGTATGAGGACTTTCGTGTGGATAATGCGTCTGGTTTTTACTTTCGCACTTGCGGCGGTAGCCGTGGGTGTCATCTGGCAGCAAGTGGAGGGGCTGTCTGCGGCGGTAGCAACTCCAAAACGGCTGGACCCGGCGTTTGTGCGACTGAGTCCGCTGGAGACGGCCACGCTGCCGCTGGCGGTGCGCTTTGACATGCCGCTGGGCTCGGAGCATGGCGCGCTAACTTACACCGCGCGTGGCTTCCGCATCGAAAGGCATCTCGGTGATGATTTGAACGGCATTGGCGGCGGAAACTCCGACCTGGGCGATCCTGTTTACGCGGCGGGTGCGGGGCGTGTCGTTTATGCGGGCGTTCCGGGCGTGGAATGGGGGACCATGATCTTGATCGCACACCGTCTGCCCGATGGGGATGAACTCGGACCGGTGGTGCAGACGGTTTACGCGCATCTG
>JADLAP010000384.1 GCA_020848195.1 Phycisphaeraceae bacterium | reverse complement strand
TGCGCTTCGTATTGCGGATACAGCGACTTCGCCGTCCAGACTGCAAGTTCTTTGTATCCGAAGCGCTCGTAGAGGTATTGCCCGAACCCTTGCGGTGCGTCGGGGTCCACCAATTCACGGCCGGCTCGCTTGTCGATGAGGCTCGCGATGCGACCGCGCTTGGGGTCTAGCGTGGCTTTGAAATACGGACTCTCAATGACACCGCTCTCTGTATCGGCAGCGAGCGCAAGCGCCTCGGGATTCTCCTCGGAGACCACATAGGTCCGGTATCCCATCGCGGGAACGTCCTTGGCCACAAAGCGGATCACCCGATAGGGCGTTTCGAGTCCGGGCCCCTCTTTCGCGATGGGGATTAAAGGTCCTCCATCGACCGGCTTGAGCGAGTTCCCTTCCGGCAGGTGGAACACGTTAAGCGTCACCTCGCCGTCGCGCGGCCACGCCAGCGGGTTGTACACGACGATACGAGGACCCGCAATGCTGACGCTGTCGGCGAGGGTCAGCACCGCCTCTTTATACGGGCCTTCCACGAGCCGGCTCGCTTCGATGATGCTGCCAGCCTTCTCCCGCCAGGATTCTTCCATGACCTCGAAATTTGGCGGTAATCCGCGACTCCACAAGGCTTCCCACGCCTCGCCGTAAGGCATCGTTATGTAGTGCTGATTGGCCAAGCCGAAGGTATGCTCGCTAAAGCGCATGCTTTGCACATAGGCTTCGGTCACGGCGTCGCTGACGCCGGGACGGAAGATCCCCCAGCATTTTTGCAGGGTCGTCAGTTGATCCAATGCACCGATTACAGGCCGGGCGTTGTGCGCTAGCTTGCAGGCTTCCGGCATGCTCATCACTCCGTGAATCCACGGGTCGGAGATGTCGCTGCGAACCACAGGAAGGCCGCCGAGATCTTCCTTCAATATCAATTCCGCGAAATCATCCAATGCCCCAACCCTGGCTTCAATCCCGCGGCTGCGATAGAACTCAATGTCCTTCTTGACGGTATCCGGAGCGGGTGGACCCTGGTTGTCGCCGGTCATGCTGATGTACACCCAAGTCTTGTATGGCCAGTTTTCCGGTGGCAACTGCGCGCTGCCATAGCCGTTGTTGTACAGCGTCAGCAATCGCGATCCATCCGGGCCTTCCCACCAGAACATTGTCGGAAGACTGAATGTCATGTTCACCAGCGGACCGCCCATGTGATAGAACTTGATGCCTGCGTGCGTGAACAACGTGGGAATCACCCAGGACTGACCGGGTACGTCTGACATCTTCGCCGCCGTCGACAGCGGTAGGCCGTACCGGCGGTCCAACTCCGAAGAGACCCCAAGTCCGCGCACAAGATCCTCCAACTCGGCTGTCTCCGTGTGCGTCGTGAACGGATAGGCATGCACGACAAGACTGC
>JADLAP010000249.1 GCA_020848195.1 Phycisphaeraceae bacterium | reverse complement strand
ATTGGAACGCTGGCCCCGAAAGTTGCGCCACCTGTATCGAATGTGACGGTGCGCCTTATTGACGGGCGAGTCCTTGAGGCCGACGACGTGGATCAGGACGGCGGGCGCGTCCGCATTAAAGGTAACGGCTGGGCGTGTAATTACCCGGCCTACCTGTTGATTACTAATTCCACAGCCGAGCCTGCCAACATCCAGAAGGTTAAGATCACCAAGGATGCGATCGTGACGCCACAGGGCGGGCTGAAAACTTTTCCGGAACTGAGTGCGTTCCTGGATAAGAACGCGACTCCGTCGAATCCGATCGTTGTTTCGATGACTGATGTCCCGTTGTGGAGCGAGGCGCGCCGCGGAGAGGCTAATGCGATCTTTGGATTCGGCACGTGCGTACGCCCAGACGTCGGGATTGAGTTCGGCGACGCTGGACACACACCGGATACACGTGAAGCGGATTAGCCTGATTCTGCATCGAATCTACGGGTGATCGTGAATCCTCCACGCGACACGGGGGTGATTGGCGAGCGAGGACCCGCGCGAATGTCCGATAACAGGTCGTGGCCAGGCGGTCACGAGAAAGGAAGGAGCATCGCGATGATAGTCAAGGGTTGGGTTGCCTGTGTGGTGTGGATGGTGACGACCGCCTCCGCCGTGTTGGCGCAGACCAACATCCCGGGGGCTTCGGCCGCGACCGACGACGAAATGCGCCTGACCCTGGAGCCCAAGTGGAATGTCCGCGATGCCGTGGCCGACTGCGCCACACGGGCAGGTTTGGCGGTGAAGTTTGTGCCCGACGCAGCGCTGGAGCGCTCCACACCAGACGTGCAATTGGACCATGTCGAGTGCGGTGCAATGGTCAGGCTTCGCCAAGTGAAGGCGCAAGAAGCGCTGGCCTGGGTTCTCCATGTTGCCAACCTCTCCGCCACGCTATCGAACGAAACCCTGACCGTGACGCTTTCCGAGGCCAGATCTCAAGTTCCCGACGTTCTTACGATTCGACCGGAGCCAGTCGATATCGCTGCGTTCCTCGGTCCAACGGCGGGTGGGAACTCGATTGGACTGCGCTCACGAGAACCGTGGGATATCGTCCAACTGTTCTCATTCCTTTGTTATCGAGCGGACCTGACGAGCTATGTGATTGCTCCAGACGATTCCGCACAATCAACTCGCGGCATCATGGTGGGCCCAATCGATGGCACTCCGGTTGTGGAAGTCATGACTAGTGTGCTCGCCGAAGCCGGGTATGAAGCACTGGCCCACCACCAGACGCTGTTCCTCCGCCCAGGACGTTTGGCCACGACTACCGAGCGGCAACCCGATCACAACACAGGAAGATTGCCGTGATCTGTTTGGCAATGCGAAGAGTGGGATTCGCTGCACTTGCTTCAGCAGCAAGCCTGCTCGACGCCTGGAATCCCCCGCCATGCAGGAACATTAATCAGAATCCGGTCCATTATCCGAACCCCGAGTGTGATCGTTGCTAAATCGAAGCGTTTACCGACCAAACGGCCGGCCGGCGTTGTTATCCATGTGAGGAGCGTTATGACAACGAACCAAGTTGGGGGGCATGCCCTTGCGGCGACGTTGCTGCTGGCGTTCTTCTGCGCCTGCGGCTGGACTCGCGCGGGCACACTGGTCCTCTTCATTCCCGCGAACACCAACGCAAACAGCGCGGCCTGGGTCAGCCTGTGCCAGTCAAATGGTTTTGCCCTGGCGTCGGTCCAGTCATTCAAACATTTGCGGGGAGCTTGTTACGACACGGTGGTGATGACCAAGGCGTCACCGCACGACGCTTTTGGCGTGCTCACGCTGGCACCCCTGTCCACGCCGCCCGCGACGCATGTGGAGGTGGTCGACCCCAAGACGCGCGCCATTCAGTATGTTTGCGACCTGCAGGACGCTGACATGCGGGGGAACAAAGCACTGTCCGTGCTGGCGAAAATCGAAACGGCGACGCTGGCCCACCGCGTCGACTCGAACGCTGCGTTGGTCCAACAGATGCACAACGGGCCAGACGAATCCTCATCCCACGTCTCATCCGACCAACTCATACAGGCGCTTGTCCGAGATCCCCGGTTTTGCGTCGTGAGCACGGCGGACGTGGGCCCTTGGAACAATCTGGTTTGGAAGAATCACCGCCTCGAATCGCCCCTCGCGCCTGAAAGAGTCGACCGCACCCTCTTCCTAAATGTTGATCCATCCGGGAGCTCTGGATCCCTGTATGTCTATGTCGTTACATACGTGAAGGACGAAGGCAGGCTGGCCATGATCCGGCCGCACCTGCTCCTGCGCCCGTCGAAACACCCGGCGGAAGCATGCGACCAGATTTTGCAGCGCATCGCCGCAACCAAGGTGCCCATTCCAACCCGCTGGCCGCCGGTTGGGCTGGGGGTCACTGCCTTTATGGCATTGCTTTGTTGCGTGCGGCGGCACCTGCGTGCGGCTTTGCTGGCTCCGCTTGCCATCGTCGGGGTGCATGGACTCTACGGGCTATTGCCTTGGGTTCTTCAAGTGCTTTCGCAGCCCTTGCTCGGGTTGGCTACGGCCCTCTTCCTTGTGATCATCACAGCCACGCGACGGCGCATCCGTCCATCCTTGTTGGCCGTGTTCAGTGTCGTCGCGATTGCGTTTCTTTTTGCGATGGCGCCGCGACTTACCCCGGACTCCGGCCAACGGTTCCGGTGGGAGTCGTTCAACGAGGCGTTTCTGTGCGATCCGCTCCTATATCTCATCACTGGCGCCTATGTCCTCTTCTTTAGCCTGTGGTTGCCAAGCTATGCCCTCCTCAAACACCACCAGCGGCTCACACCGCTTTCCCTTCTGTTGCTGACGGCGACGATCCTCCTGCCCATTTGGGTTTGGATCACCTGGTCCCTCCTGCCGATTCACGGATGGAGCACCCGGCCCGCGAGTGTCGGCATGTATCTGTCGCTTTCCGGCTTTGAAATTGCGGCGTTGTATTTGTGGATCAGCGGCGATCCCTGGCGGCAGACCATCGGTGTGGCGAACGTGAACACTATGAAAGAAGATCGTGCACAATGAACTGATGGCGGAGTTGCAGGCCCTGCAGGATTACGTCGACATGCTCAGCGCCAGCCACCGTGTGCTGTCGGCGAAGATTCCAAGAACGCGCATCCGCGAGGCGCTCGTCACCCATCTGGAAGGAGAGGTCCTCGCCGTCCCAACAAAGGTCAAGAAGGGCAAGTGAATGCGTTTGAATGTGAAAGCTAGGCTCGCCCGTATCGCTGCGATTGCCACGTTTGTGTTCGCATACTTGCCATGCTTGCCATTACGGCATTTGTGTAACGGGCGTGTCTAGGAGCCGAGCCACGGAAAACGCCAGTGTACGACACACGACTCCGTTTTACTTGCCTGGCCCAAATGGTAGGAGCAAACTTCGCCCATGATCATCGCCTGCCTTATTCTCATGGTGGCGAGCGTGACGGTCGGCCTCGTCGGCTTCATGATGCTCTTTGGGAAGCAGGTCGAGGCGCTCCAGCGGGAGGGGCCGGCCCGAAACTGGCGAGTGGCCCTCATCCTCGTGCCGTATGGGATCGGGACGCTGGCCGAGATGGCGACCAGATGGTCACGGAAGTCCGACCGCAGGGAGACGCTGCTGATCACCACCGGCGCCATCGGATTCCTGCTGTGCATTCTTTTGCTTCGAATGGCGTGAGGAACTCGACCGCAAAGTGAACTCAGGCAGACCGCCGATGGGAGTAAGACATGCCTATCAAGACAATTGCCCTGATGCTGCCGGTCGCGTTGCTCCTGGCGCAGGTGGCTTCGTCGCAGACAAACCTGTATGCCCCGCTCGACGCGAAGATCCAACAGGTACGGGCCGGGAGTTCTCTCTCTCCGGCAGACAAGGAGGAGGTCCACCGGCAACGGACCGCACTCTTGGAGAGCATGATCAAGCGGACCGGCAAGCAATTTGCCGGCCAATGGTCCGCCGAAGACCAGGCCATGTGGTACATCTACCGGGTAAAGTTGGCGCTCATCGATCCGGAGACTTACGTCTTGCCGGCTTGGGTTGACGATTTGCCGGATGGCTGGGTTCCTGAGGAACCGGACATCTGTCCCGCGATCAGGGCGCGGTGCCAGCAGGCGCCCGACGATACCCATCTGATGCTCGCGGTCCTGTTCCCGGCGCTTCAGGCTGGCGATTTCCGGTATGCGGCGGACACCTTCGTCCGCTTGGAAAAGGCCGATCCCCTTCTGGCCGACCTTTTCATGGACCGAATAGCCCGGCAGGGCGCCGAACAGCAGGCAAAGTACGGTGGGGTCTACCGCGATTTCCTGGCCGTGATCGCAGGATACAAGAACGAGCAGGATCGGCTCGCCTCCTCCGGCAACACACTGGAGGTGTTGTCCACCGAGCCGGCGTCCCCAGCGATCCTGGGAATCGGCGATCGGGTCAGCGTTCGCATCCGTTATCGCGCCACCTCCATCGACAAACCGAAGATTTGGTGCAAATCCAGGCCTCTCGACGAGGTCAATATGGACGAGGTATATGAGTTCGCAGGATCCGTGACTTCCTCCACCGGCGTGGTGACGCGGTGGTTTCAATTCAATGCGCCCGCGAAAGTTGACCAAGTCTACGCAACCATGACGGGTGACATTCCCGGGGAGACGCTCCTGCGAATCTCCAACGCCGTGGATTTCGCGTGGGTTGATCGTCACGCGGACATTCCCGCCAACGCGGATTTCGAGAGCGTTCGCTCCGTT
>JADLAP010000248.1 GCA_020848195.1 Phycisphaeraceae bacterium | reverse complement strand
GAACCTCGTCCCCGGCAGCGCGAGGCATCTGGCCGCGCCGGCTGAAATCGCGGGCTTTCTCGACCTGATGATCCGCTACGGAACCGAACAGACGCCGAGAAGCCAGACCGCGTGCGCCAGGCTGCTGGAACTGGTCTGCCTCCGACTGGCTGACGCGCCGGTCCTGGAGCTTCAACGCCGAAGCGCAGCACGTGACACATGGCAACGCTGCCGGCAACTGCTTCAGGATCGCTTCCTCAAATTGGCTTCGCTGGATGAGCTGGCCGAGGCCTGCGAGGTGGACCCGGCCTATCTCTGCCGGCTGTTCCGTCGCTTCGATCAGCAGTCGCCGTACCAGTTGCTTTCGCGGATGAAAATGAACCAAGCCGCCACATTGTTGGTGCGATCCGCCTTGTCGGTCAAGCAGGCGGCCGAGGCGGTTGGCTATGTCGATGTCTATCATTTTTCCCGTGTTTTTCGGCGGTTTCACGGCGTCAGCCCCGGCCGCTTCGCCCGCGCGTATCGGCAAGGCTCATGACATCAGCCTCGCCTGCACGCCACCATCGCTGCCGGAAGGCTTGTGCATGAATCGTCCCCGCATTGCCGACTTTTGCACAAAACGCGCCGATGCCGGTTGCGTTGCGCCGTGCGATGGATAATGTGAGACTTTCTGTTTTCGCGTTGTTCCCCGATTTATCAGGAGATTTGGATCATGGCGATTCCCATTGCGTTGCAGCTTTACACCATCCGGGACGTGATGAGCAAGGATCCGGAAGACGGTCTGAAGCGGGTGGCCCAGATGGGCTACAAGTACGTCGAGGCCGCGGGTTATGCGGGCAAGACGCCGGCGGAATTTTCCGCGATGCTCAAGAAGAACGGCCTGACCTGCACCAGCGCGCACGTCGGCATCGACAGCCTCGTCGCCAAGCCCGGCGAAGCCGTGGACATCACCAAGGCGCTGGGCATCACGCGCATCGTCTGTCCCTATCTGCCCGACACCTACTGGACGCCGGAGGGCTACCGCAAGGCCGCCGCTGAACTGTCCGCCGCCGCGAAAGAACTGGCCAAGCACAAGATCACGCTCAGCTATCACAACCACAGCTTCGAATGGACCAAACTCGTCGACGGGTCCATCGGCATGGACATCCTCGTCAAGGTGTCCGATCCGATCGTGCAGTTCGAACTGGACGTCTACTGGGTGCAGCACGGCGGCGACAAGCCGACCGACTGGATGAAGAAACTCAAGGGCCGGGTCGATCTGCTCCACGTCAAGGACATGAACAAGCTGGAAAACCGCGGCTTTGCCGAGGTCGGCACCGGCATCGTGGATATGAATGCGGTGGTTAAGACCGCGCATGAGATCGGCATCAAGTACCTGATTGTCGAACAGGACAGCGGCTGGATCGACGGCGATCCGATGAAGTCGGCGAAGATCGGCCTGGACAATCTGTCGAAACTGAACAAGTAACCCAAACGATCATGCTGATCCATCCCACGCGCTCGCTTCGGCGGGCGCGTTTTTATTTTGTCGGTGGACAGCGGGATCAATAAAAATCCCCGGGATTCACCGCGAAGACGCGGCTTATCCCGGGGTGTCCGGGGGGACTTGGGAGTAGGAGCGGAGGGTAGAGAGTAGATGGTAGAGGGTAGAGAGCAGAAAGTAGAGAGTGGAAAATACGAAGCGCCGCGACTTGTCGCGTCTCTACGCGGCCAGGACGAGGGCGTGACGGTGGTGGCCGTCGTCGTCGTGACCGGCGGTTTCGAGTTGGGCCATGTGCCAGAGCCGACGGGTGTCGGGATCGAGTCGGTCTTCGTGGTCCTCGTACCAGCCGACGAGGTCGCCATAGCGGACGGCCTGGCGGAATCGCTGGTCGTGGCCGAGAAGGAAGAGGATCAGCGAGCCGGTCAGGGCACGGTCGCCGCGTGTGCGGTCCCGGTCACAGGCGAAGCCGGGACGGTCGGGATCGGTTTCCTGCATCAGCGCCAGGGCAGCCAGGGCACGGTCGCGGGCATGAATGATCTCCGGCTCATCGCCGCCGCGCTGCTGAGCCAGTTGACTCAGCGCCGCGCCCGCCGCCGCCGTGGCCAGCGGATCATGATCGAACGAGCCATCCTCATGCTGGGCGCGAAGCAGATACCGCGCCAGCGTCTTGCCTAGCCGCGTCGGACCATACGTCAACTCCGCCAGACGGCGAAGACCCATCGCCACCGCCGACACCGGCGTCTGCGACAGGCGAATCCGCAGCGGCAACGGCAGGGCCATCCCATTGGCCACGATGCTGTCCAGAATCTGCTCAAACCGCCCGGCCTCGAACTGCTTCTGAAGAAGATTCACGCTGAACATGGCGGCTTCCTTTCTTGACATCCGTTGATCGTTCGGTCTTCGTTCGTACCCTATCATTCACCGAACAATCGACTCAGTCAAGAGGTTTTGTTCACACTTTGTACGGTTATCGCCGGGGGGTCTGACAGGATGTCGTCAGGGGGGCGCAAGCCCCATGGCAAGTTTTCGAGCCGTGGGGGTATCCTGAACGATTCTGTTTTTCCCGTCGCTCGCGGCGTCGCGGAACCTCTCCCCAACAACCCAATAACCTGAGTTCGAGATAAGCCAAGCCAAAGGCGGCTTCCTGCCGACGTGGATGTTGTTCAAAGACGCCACCAACGGCAAGGAGGCCGCGCGATGGATTTTGCCAGCCTGTACGTGGACGTGGACGACTTCTGGCAAAGCTTTCGTGGCGACTATGAACATCGCCTGCTCGCCGACGGGCAGCGCCTCGGCGACGCGACGGCCAACTCAGCGTCAGCGAAATCATGACGATCCTCGTCGCCTTGCTGGCCTTCTGCCTGACCCCCGGCAACGTCGATGACCGCACGCCGGTGGAGTCCATGACCGCCGACCTG
>JADLAP010000247.1 GCA_020848195.1 Phycisphaeraceae bacterium | reverse complement strand
GTGACGCAGCCGGTGGCGATGCACTTCACGCCGCATGAGCCGGGCGATTTCGTGCTGACCGTCCGCCTGGCCGCGGTGGCGGGGGAGTCGAGCACCGCCAACAACGCGCGGACGTTGGCGCTGAAGGTGGAAGCGGAGCCGATTCGCGTGCTGATGCTGGAAGGAACGCTGCGGCCCGAAGCGGCGTTTCTGGTCGATGCGCTCAAGCGCGATCCCGATGTGGATGTCATCAGCTTCACACGCACCGGCGGCGACGCATCCCCGGCGGCGTCCGCGGAAAGCATCGCAGCCGGCGCGGAACTGCTTTCGCCTCAGCGGCTGGACAAGGTGGAAGTCGTGTTGCTGGGCGATGTCCCCGCGATGATGTTCGACGCCGCGGCATGGGAAAACCTGCGTCAATGGGTCGAAAAAGGCGGGGGTTTGCTCGTCCTCGGCGGCTACCGCAACCTCGGACCGCAGGGCCTGGGCGCGACGCCCCTGTCGCCCGCATTGCCCGTGGAACTCGGCTCCAGCTTCGCGGTAGGACAGATCGACGATTCCATTCACTGGCGGATCACAGGTGAAGGTCAGCGTCATCCGGCATTGATGCTCAGCGGCGATCGCACACAGGACTCGCAGCAGTGGGAGTCGCTGCCCGCGCTGCCCGGCCTGGTCGCGGTGGATCAACTCAAACCCGCCGCCACCGTGCTGGCGGAAAGCGATCTGACTTCACCTTCGGGAAAGCCGTGGCCCGTGCTGATGGTCCAGCCGTTCGGACAGGGACAATGCGTGCTCATCACGCTTGATACCACGTGGCGCTGGTCGCGGGCGGCCAGGCTGGCCGGTCAGCCGGACACGCTGTACGCGCGGCTGTGGTCGCAAATGGTGCGATGGCTTGCGCGACGCGATGCGACCGACTCGGCTCCGGCCCTGACCGTGACCACCGATCAGCCGTCGTATCCGCGAGGTCAGGTGGTGACGATGGAAGTACGCCGCAATCCCGCCGCGAAAGTGACGGGAAACGTCATCGCCCTCGACGTGCGCTGGCCCGATGGGCATGTCACGCCTGTGGGACTGGAACCGACGTCGATGCCCGATCGCTGGACGGCGAAGTTCTATCCATCGCAGGGCGGAACGTTCGAGGCGACAGCCGCGATGTCCAGCGAATCCGCCGTCGTGGCCACGCGGCAGACGCAGTTCCTCGTGGAAGGCTCCAACCTGGAACTACAGCGTTCGACGCCGAATCCCGCGGCATTGCAGCAGATGACCCGCGCCACCGGCGGGTTGTATTACGATCTGGATGACGATGAATCCCTGCGCGCGATGGCGGATGATCTGCCCGCGCAGCCTCGCGTGCTGGAGGAAATGCGTCGGGCGACGCTGTGGAACAATCCGCTGCTTTTCGCGGTATTTCTGCTGTGCGTCAGCGTGGAATGGATTGTGCGCCGCAGGTATCGGATCAATTGAGCGGCTCGCGGGAGCGCCGAAGGCGCGCCTGCGAATCGCCGGAGAACTGCCATGACCCAGGCCTACGCCGAACTGCTCCGATGCGTGCATGACGTGCGCCGGCACTGGCGATTGCGCAGACTGTTGGATGGCGCGATGCTGACGACGGCGATCGTTGGCTGCACGCTGGCCGCGATGATCCTGCTGGATCAAGTCATGGACGGCAGCCGGGTGTCCCGTTGCATCATGGCGCTGCTCGTGCTGTCGGCCGCGATGGGATCGCTGGCGTGGTGGATGGTCCGGCCCGGCCTGCGCAAGCTCGGTGACGACTATTTTGCCGCTCTCGTCGAGCAACGGTGTCCCGCCTCCGGCAACCGCGTGATCAACGCATTGCAGCTCGGACGCGAAACCGCCGACACATGCCCGAACATCATCGACGCCATCGTCGGCGAAGGCGCGGCAGCGATGCAGGACATCCCGCTGGGCCGGATCGTTCGGCCGGAACGTCCATGGCGATCCTTCATCATTCTCGTCGCGATGCTCGCGCTGGCGGCCGCGGTCTTCGGCACAGGTGGCCCCGCCGCGCGAACCTCCCTGAGGCGCATCCTGTTTCCCATGGTTTTCATTGAACCGTTCACGTGGACGCAGGTGACACTGCTGCCCGCCGATGCCGTGCGCCTGCTGGAGGGCGGCGAACTGGAAATCACCGCGAATCTCGCGGGAAAATCCGTGCCGGACGCCTCGCTGACGTGGACCGACACCCATGGCCGGCGACGTTCGGTCGCCATGCGCCGCGAAACCGACAGCCACTTCACCTATCGCTTCGGGACGGTGGTGGAACCGATGACCCTGTACGCCCATGCCGGCGACGGTCGAAGCAATCCGTTGCGCGTGGCGGTCGATCCCAGGCCTCGCGTCATCGCATCGTCCGTCACGTACCGCTACCCCGCCTACGCGCATCTGGCGGATCGCACCGTGGAGGCGAACCGCTTCGACGGCCAGATCGCCGCCATCCCCGGCACCAGCGTCACGCTGAACCTGCAAGCCAACAAGCAACTCGATCAGTTGCGGATGATCCTCGACCACGGGCAGCCGCTCGCGGCGCAGCAGGACGGCGTTGCTTCGCGCTGGTCCGTGACGTTCACGCTCAGCGAAGGCAACGCGTATCACTGGCAATTGCTGGATCGGCAGGGCCACGACGTGGCGGACCCGACGCGATTCGGCATCAGCGTGGTCCGCGACGAAGCTCCGATGGTCGTGCTGGTCAAACCCGGCCGGGATATGCAACTGAAGCCGGAGGATTCCATCGCATGGCAGGTCGCGGCACGGGATGATCTGGGAATAGGTTCCGTGCAACTGCTCGGTTGCGTCAATCCGCAGCCGAATTCCACCACGTCGGACGTTGTGTTGCAGGATTGGCCGCGGAAACATGGCGAGCCGTCGCGGCAGGTTTCGCTGGATGTTTCACGGACCATCGCGTCGTTGCAGCTTAAGCCCGGCGACCGATTGCAGTACTGGGCGGCCGCGGTCGATCTGAACGACATCGCGCCCGCCGGCCCCGGCCGCGCCGAGTCGCGCCGCTACAACCTCCTCGTTCTCACTCCGCAACAGGCTCAGGCCCTGCTCGACAAGCAACTGGCGGACTACGCGCAGATCGTCACCGAGCTGTTGCGTTTGCAGAGGCTCAACCGCGTGTCCACGGAATCGCTCTCGGACGCGATGCCGTTGGTTGACCGGCAATCGCAAATCCGCGAGCAGTCGCTCAAACTCGCCGACGCCATGCAGCAGGCTGCGTTTCCCGGGCTGACCATCATCGACGAACTGCGTCATCTGGCGACAGGCCCCATGGCCGCCATCGTCGCCGGGCTGGAACGTTACCGCGATGCGCGGGAACTGGACCAGCGGAAGGCGATGGCGTCCGCGACGCTGGCGGACCAGGATGCCGTCATCGCATCGCTGGAAGACATCCTCAAGCGTCTGTCCCGCGACGCACATGTCCGTCGCGTGCTGCGGAAGATGGACCAGACCGACCCGGCCGCGAAAGAGCAGATAGCTTCCGAGCTGACGAAGCTGGGCGACAAGCTGGACAAGTTCCTTGGCGAACAGCGTGAAGCCGCGGAAAAATACGAAAAACTGCCCAAGCCAGACGACGATAAGGTCAGCGGTGAAGACCTCGTGCCGCTGACGGATGTGGAGCATCGCATGGACCGCTGGAAGCAGTGGTTCAAGGACAGCGTGGACGCGATCACCAAGCTGCCTCGCGGCTTCGCCGAGGATTCGCAGCTTGCGGAGACGGTCAGCACGATTTTCGAGGAAGTGGAAAAGAAGCCGCGCAAGCCGACGAAGGAAATCGCCACGCCCATCGAGGAAGGCGCGAAATGGGTCGGCACGGAGATTCTCGAAGACCTGGAAATCTGGATGCCCGATCGGGGCGACAATCTCAAGTGGGTGATGGAGGATCCGCTGGAGGGCAACTTCGAGGTTCCCGAAGCGACGTTGCCGGACAATCTTCAGGACATGGTGGGCGACTTGATCGAGGATGTGCAGGACTTCGACGAGGAAGCGGACGATGTGACCGGCGCATGGGGCGGGAACATGCCGCAGACGGGCTGGGACGCGGCGGACGGCCCGATGAGCACGTTCGGAGCGACCGGCATCACGGGCAATCAGCTTCCCAATGCCAGTGAACTGACGGGTCGTGCGGGCGGCGGACGGCGAGGCCGGTCTTCAGGCCAGATGGCGGGCAGCGACTATGCCGCGCTGGAAGGCAGGCCGACGCCCGCTCGTGTCACCAGCGAGCGCTACGACGAAGGCCATGTGAATGCCGCCAAACAACTGGACCCCCGTGGGGCCACCGGCGGCGGGAAGAAAACCGGGGCCGGCCAGCGCGGACTTCAGGGCAGCTCACCGCCCGATTTCGTCAAGGATATGCAGCGGCTGCAGGACAAGTACCGCCTGTTGCAGGAAAAGTCCGAACGTCTGGCGAACCAGATGATGTCCGCCGGAAGACCCGTTTCCCGTGTCAATCGTGCGATGCAGATTCTTGAAACCTCGCAACAGGACCTGCGCGATCTGAGG
Organism: Phycisphaeraceae bacterium; assembly: GCA_020848195.1. Classification (GTDB taxonomy): domain Bacteria; phylum Planctomycetota; class Phycisphaerae; order Phycisphaerales; family Phycisphaeraceae; genus JADLAP01. The sequence goes on along the minus strand of JADLAP010000247.1, from coordinate 6,809 downwards.
TACGAAGACAGCGCCCGCAAACGTCAGCAGGCCATCGGTGAACTGAAGGCGCAGCAGGACGGCATCGACCAGGCGGTGTCGCTGTCGTTGCAGAAAGCAAGATTGCTGCCGCCGGAGCTGAGACCGCAGATTACGGCCGGGACACAGCAGGCCATGCCCGAAGGTTATGAAAAGGCAGTCGGTGATTACTTCAACGCCCTCAGCGAAGCGGCCCAGCCGAAACCTTGATCGGCTGGGATGGATGGTGATTCTCGTCGCGTGCGGTGCGATCGGTTGTCCGCTGCACGCGGCGGACACGGATGGATGGCCCTTGCATGGTTGGCGGTATCGAGCCGTGGTCGATCTCAACAAGCCCGGCACCCCCGGCACCCCCGGCACGGATGTCGCTGCGGTGCGGATCATCCACAACGGCCTGGCTCGCGCTGACGCCGGCGATTACCGCATCCTCGACGCCCACGGCAAGCCGGTTCCGTATCAGGTCAACTTCCATGATCCGCGACGGGACACGCTGCTGAGCTACCGGATTTTGCCTGGGTATCCAACGGTGACGATCTATTTCGGCAATTCCGACGACGAGGTCGATCCGATGCGGGCCATTGTGGATGAGAGGCCCGGCGCGGGCGCGCCGAAGCCGGGGCCGGGCGCGGGCGGCTGGATTCCACGTGCCGGTCTCACGCTGGCCACGTATCGCAGACCCATCGAAGCCGCCAACCCGCAAACCGTGTCGGACATGGCGACACTGCTGGCTCTGACCCCAGGCCCCGACGGCGCGGATTTTCACCGCACGATCAGCGACGGCTTCAATCCCTTCGGCGATTCGGACTACTACATCAGCGTGTACCGCGGCTGGATGGATCTGCCCCAGGCCGGCGTGTGGACCTTCTGCACCGCGTCCAATGAAGCGAGCTTCAGCTTCATCGACGGACGGGAACTCGTCCACTGGCCCGGTCGCCACACGGAGCAGCGAGGCCGATTCGGCGAGAAAAACGCCACCATGACGCTTGAAGCAGGGCCGCATTACGTCGAGTACTACCACGAGGAAGTGCTGCTGTACCAGATGGCGTTTCTCGGCGTCAAAGGCCCGGGCGACGGCAAGCTGGACCGCATCCAGCCGCGGCAGTGGATTCAACCGTGTCAGGCCGTCGTGCAACGCTACGAAACGGTGTCGGATACCGTTTCCACCGGCGGAAAAACGGTATCCGACACCGTTTCTTTGATGTTTGCGCCGGTGCTGGTGGACAGCGTCTGGCCGTTCGGTCGCAGCGAAGGGCAGTACACGCGGTACCGCTTCGCACCCGACGGCGCGGACCTCGACAACGCCGAAGGCTGGACGATCGCATGGTCCTTCGGCGACGGTCTGTCCGCGTCGGGCGCGGCGGTGGAGCATGTGTATCCGCGGATGGGAACGTACGACGTGGTGATGATGGCGGAGCGGGGGTCGGTGAAAATCGAACGACGCTGGCCGCTCACGGTCTATCCCATCGAGCATCTGGCGGGGCAGTATCGAGCGGGAAAAAGCGAGGATTACGCGAAAGTGGCAAGTGGATACGACGCGGCTGCGATGTCGTCGGCTGACCTTGGCGAACTGGTGCGGCTGCTCGACGTCGGACGGCAGACGGAACCAGCCAAAGCGGCGGCGAACCTGCTGCTGACGCGGGCGGACGCGGCGGACGCGGACCGCGCCGCCGCCAACCGCGTGCTGGCCGGCGACGCGGGGACGGCGATCGCGGCTGATCGTGAAGGCGACATTGAGCAGGCGCAGCTTGCCGCTCGGAAGCTGCGGGATGCGGTGAAACAGACCGAATCCCCGGCCGCGAAGCTGGAACTTCTCGCGCGGCTGATCCGGCTCACCGCCGCGTCGCTGGATGCGAATGAACCCGTGGCTCCACTGTATGAGCAGGCCAGGCAGATCGCACAGCAGTCGGGCATGGCCGGCCCCGTGCGATCAGGCATGTCGCAGGTTTCCTTGGCGATGGGCGATGTCAGTCTCGCACGACACGACATTCCGGCCGCGAAACAGGCGTATGAAGTGGTCGAAGCCCTCGCCGAACCGCCGCTGCCGCTGCCGGTGCGCATGGCCAAGAGCGGGGCGTACCCGGAGCGGATCAGTCAGGCGTTGAGCCGGAATCAACTCGACGATGCGCTGCTGATCGTGCAGCGATGGCGGATGGAAATTCCCACGGATCAGTTGCGGGGTCAGTTGTTGTACTGGCAGGGCAAGGTGTCGCTCTTGCGTCACGAAGCGGAGGATGCGGTGGGCGCGCTGAAGCTGGCGGTGCGGTTGGGCGGCGGCACGGAGTTTGAAGTCGAGGCCCGGTGGCTGCTGGCGGAGGCGTATGGTCAGATGGATCAGCCGGACCTGCGCGCCGCGGCGCTGCGGAGTCTGATCGACATGGGGGTGGCGGGGCCGTGGCGGGAGAAGGCGATTGAGGCAATGGCGAAAATCAAGGAAAACAAGCAGTGAAACGTTGTTTCGCACTGATCGTTGCCGGCACGATGCTGGCCGCGACCGCGCCGAAACCGGAGGCGGTGGTGGACGACGTGACGGTGGAATCGCCGCCGGAAGGCGCGGTGAATCTGCTGCCGCGGGGCGATCTGGAACAATCGCGCGAAGACGAGGAAAGCCCCGCCGGCTGGCAGCGAGTGGATGGTCTGGTGTACCGGTGGCGGCGCGATGCGCAGCATGGCCGGTACATCCACATCGACACTGATGTGGCGCAGCGGCAGGCATATGAATGGTGGATTCGCCGTTTCGTGCGAGGTGAAGCGTTGTCGGCTGCTCCGGTGAAAACGCCCACGACGCCGCCGAAGTACGACACCATCGCAGGCCTCGACGGCGGGTTCTACTGGTCGGATTACATGCCGGTCAAGCCTGGCGGCGCGTACAAGGTGTACGTGGACGCGAGGGGGCCGAAGGCGAAGGTATTCATTCGCGGATATGACAAAATCCTGCCGTTGAGTTTCGCCGATGAAACACCCGCCGTGCAGCAGGTGTTTCGTCGCGCCAAGGGTGAACCTGAAACGGACGCGAAGGGCAAACCTGTCCGGTATCGGCGACGGTATGCGTACCAGAGCTGGTTTGCCGTGGGCGGCAGCGACGAATGGAAGACGTACACGCATGTGATGCCGCGTCATCCCAATGGCCGGGAAATCACGGAAAACGTGCGGTATATCCGCATCACTCTGTACCCCTACTGGCCACCGGGGGAATACGACTTCGACAACATCCGGGTGGTTGAAGTGAAGGACGACGACCCGCGTCGCGGGAAACCGGAAGCGGAGGAAGCGGATTTGGAGGAGGGGAAGGTTGTTCGGTAGCAGAACGTTTCCGCGACGCCGCGAGCGGCGAATGATGTCAGCCGCTTGCGGCGTCGCGGAAACGTGGGGAAACTCGATCCATGCCCCATCCCATCGTCATCGCGTATCACCTCGTTTGGATGGGATACGGCTGGTGGCTTCCCAACGACCCTCGCGGCAGCACGTCGTGCAACATTCGACAGGACGTGTTGAATGACCTGGGACAGGTGCATTTTGGACGTAAGCGAATACAACCGGTTTCCGCGGTGATTCGCAAGTTTTACGAGTAGGCGGCGGGGAACCTGGAGCATCCGTTACGCACATTCGACGAGGAAGATCGTCAGCATATCGGCGATGCGTTTGCGAACACCATTTCGGATCGCAAGTACACCTGCTACGCCTGCGCCGTCATGCCGGATCATGTGCATGTGCTGATCCGCAAGCATCGGGATTTGGCGGAGGAAATGATTCACGAACTGCAACGTTCCAGCAGGGACGCGCTGCGCGCCACGGGCTGGGGCGAACATCGCGTGTGGGGCGGCGGAGGCTGGAATGTGTTTCAGGATCATCCGGACGATGTGGAGCGAACGATCCGGTACATCGAGAAGAATCCGGATGGGTATCGGTTGTCGCGGCAGAAATGGGGATTTGTGACGGAATACGATGGTTGGCCACTGCACGTGGGGCACAGCGTCAATTCACCGTATGTGAAGGCGCTCAAAGCGTGCGGGAGGTATCCGTAAGACGGCGGTTTCCGCGACGCCGCAAACGGCGGTCATTTCAACTGGGGGCGAGGCTTGGGTGCGTTTTTCGCGGCGGTTTTCGCTTGTGACACGCGGCCCTCTTCCACCGCCTGGGCGATCGCATCCATCCAGCCCTGTAACCGTTTCGCCGCGTCAGGCAGATACTCTTCCGCCGGCGTCAGCGAGGGCAGCCACAGCCGGTCCCATTCCACCGTGATCCAGCCCTGATAGCCGATGCCCATCAGACGGCGGACGAATTGTTCGATCTGGCAACTGCCTTCGCCGAGCGGCACGTAACCGGCGCCTTCGCCGATGAGGGTGTCCTTGACCTTGGCGATGGCGATGCGGCTATGGAGCATGGGCACGGACACGGCCGGCCCTTCGCCCGCGGCGGCGGCGTTGGCGACGTTCCAGCACAGCTTGAGCATCGGATGTTCCACGAGATTGAACAGCGTCCACCAATCCTTGGCGGCGGCGAAACTGCCGGCGTTTTCAAACACCAGCCGAACGCCCTGATCGCCGGCGTAGTCAGCCAGCGGCGTCACGCGCTCGGCGATGCGGCCGAGCACGCTGCGCCGGTTTTCGCCCGGCGCAACTTCGTAGCCGAAGACGCGCACCATTGGAGCGCCGATTCTGCCCGCCAGGTCCACCGCTTCACGGATGCGCCACGACGCCTGATGCCCGGCGCTCGTGCCGCGGTGGTGCAGCGATTCCGATGTGCTCAGACACACGGGCGAAATGCCGGATTGTTCAAACGCCTTGGCGACCTTGGCCGGCTCGGACAGCGCGGGATCGCTGGCGATCTGCGTGGAGCCGGCTCCGAGGGTGCGCAGTTCCACGCCCGCGTAGCCATACTCCCTGGCGCGATGAAGAACCTGTTCCAACGTCCAATCCGGGCAGGCGACGGTGCTGAATGCGAGGGGTATTGCCATGTCGTGAAGGTTCCGGGATGCTTCGTGGATGAAGGTTCGGCGCGATTAGCCGGCTTTGAGTACGGTCAGCGCGATGCCGCGACTCTCGCCGGCGTCCTGCTGATGCTGTTTGAGTTTCGCCATCGCGGCCGGATTGGCGTAGGTGTTGAAGATCAGCGCTTTGATATTGCCCCACAGGCCGCCGAAGCTGCTGAACGTGTGGTTCACGGCCGTGGCTTCGTGGCCGCTGTGCACCATGCACTGCTGGCACGCAGGATTGCCCGACGCCCGGCCATAGTCTTCCCACTTCGTCTCTTCCATCAGATCGGCGTACGTGTCCGCGTAGCCTTCCTGCAGCAGGTAGCACGGCTTCTGCCAGCCGAAAAGGTTGTACGTCGGCATGCCCCAAGGCGTGCATTCGTACTCCCGCTTGCCCATGAGAAACTCCAGGAACAGCGGCGACTGATTGAAATGCCACCGCTTTTTCCGGTTGGCCAGAATCAGCTCGAACATCTCGTTGGTCTGTTTTCGTTCGCGGAGGAAGCTCTTCTGGTCCGGCGCTTTGGAGTAGGCGTAGCCGGGGGAGACCATCATGCCTTCGACGCCGAGGTCCATCATCTGGTCGAAGAACCGGCGGACGGAGTTGGGATCGACATTGTTGAACAGCGTGGTGTTGGTGGTGACGCGGAACCCGCGTTCAACGGCGAGGCGGATCGCTTCGGCCGCGACGTCGTAGGTTCCCTCGCGGCAGACGGCGAAGTCGTGATGTTCCTGTTCGCCGTCCATGTGGACGCTGAAGGTGAGGAACCGGCTGGGTTTGAACAGGTCGATTTTCTGTTTGAGCAACAGGGCGTTGGTGCAGAGGTAGATGTATTTTCCGCGGGCGATCAGGCCATCGACGATCTGGTCAATCTGGGGATGCAGCAGAGGTTCGCCGCCGGGGATGGAAACCATCGGCGCGCCGCATTCCTCGGCGGCCTTGAAGCACTGCTCGGGCGTGAGGTTCTGCTTGAGGATGTGAGCGGGGTACTGGACCTTGCCGCAGCCGGCGCATGCGAGGTTGCAGCGGAAAAGAGGCTCGAGCATGAGCACGAGGGGATAACGTTTTCGACCGGCCAGTTTCTGCTTGAGTACGTAGCTGGCGACGGTCCACATTTGTTGCAATGGCACGGCCATGGCGGGTCCTTGTCCAAGTGTTTGCCCCGGCATTGAATAACAGATGGTAGTCGTTGCCCGGCCCCGATCAAGCGAGGCCGATTTGACAGCCGCGTTGTACTTCATACCTTCTAATGCCTTGTCGGACGGCGAATCGCGCGGATTGCGCCGTTCCCGTGTACCCCAGACTTACCGGACAGCCCCGGACAGAGGAGATAAGCAATGACACTGCGCGTCGCCATCAACGGTTTTGGTCGCATCGGACGTCTCGTCACTCGCGCCGCCATGGCGTACAAGGGCAAGATCGAGTTCGTCGCCCTGAACGACCTGGTTCCGGCCGACAACCTCGGCTACCTGCTCAAGTACGACACCATGCACGGCCGGTACAACGGCGAAGTGAAGGTGGAAGGCGAAACGATCATCGTCGATGGCGGCAAGATCCAGTGCTGCTCGCAGCGCGACCCCGCGACCCTGCCGTGGAAGGACATGGGCGTGGATTACGTGATCGAATCCACCGGCCTGTTCACCGACTACGAAGGCGCGGCCAAGCACCTGACCGCCGGCGCCAATCGCGTCATCATCTCCGCCCCCACCAAGAGCGCGGACAAGGTTCCCACCCTCGTCATGGGCGTCAACGAAAAGAGTTACGATCCGGCCAAGCACCTGATCGTCTCCAACGCCTCCTGCACGACCAACTGCCTGG
>JADLAP010000246.1 GCA_020848195.1 Phycisphaeraceae bacterium | reverse complement strand
GCGGCCCTCGGCGCGACGCCGGTGCTGCTGCCGCATGAGACCGACTGCGTGGATCGCTACATCCGTGAACTGTCGGGCCTGATCCTCACCGGCGGGGTCGATCCCGACACCCGGCCCTTCGGCCAGCCGTTGCACGCCAACGCCAGGCTCATGGACCCGACGCGGCAGGCGTTCGAGCTGGCCCTGCTGAATTGCGCGCAAAACACCCGGCCCGAGCTGCCCATCCTCGGCGTCTGTCTGGGCATGCAACTGATGACCCTGCACGCCGGCGGAGCGTTGCACCAGTATCTGCCCGACATCCTGCCGAGCGCGGAGATTCATGCGGGCAATCGCCGCCACAAGGTCCACGCCCAAGGTTCGTCCCATCCCCTGGCGACACTGGACGCGGGCCTCGTGGTGTCCTCGCATCGACAGGCGGTGTCGCAGGCGGGACGGCTGACGGTGCTGGCGACGGCCCCCGATGGTGTGATTGAAGCGGTGGGCGATCCCCAGCGCCGCTGCTACCTCGGCGTACAGTGGCATCCCGAACGCGGCGACGCGACCGGCGACGCGGCATGGAACCGGGGTTTACTGGAACATTTCGTCATGGCTGCGAGGGCGCGGGCGTAGCCGGCGCGGATCATCCTCGCTTGCGCGGCGAGGCGGATTGTCGCGGCAAAACCAGCAGCATCAGCACGACGCCCACCACCAGCGAGGCGTCGGCCAGATTGAACAGCCAGGGATAGACATCCGGCCCGGCATTGGGCCAGCGCCAGCCGAACGGCAGATACCAGCCGGGAAACAGCCAGAACATGTCGCGCACGCCGTGGTACACCACCCGGTCGTACAGATTGCCCAGCGCGCCAGCCAGGATCAGCGCCAGCGCCGCGTGCAGCGCATATGCCGTTCGGGGACTTTGCCAGAAAATCCGTCCCAGCACGGGAACCGCGATCAGGCTGACGAGGATGAACAGCCACTGTGAACCTTTGCCCAGACCGAACACCGCGCCGGAATTGACGGTCAGACGCAGACTCAGCAGGCCGGGCACGAGAGGCATCGGCTGATGATCGGGAACCCTGTCACGGTCGAGATGCCCCTGCTCATCCGGCAGCACGGGCATGAACGCCACATGGTTGAAGGACCAGGACTTGATGGCCAGGTCCGCCGCCGCCACGCCCAAGACGATCATGAGAAAGACCGCCAGGCATGGTACATGCCGCCCGGCGTGGGCGAGGGATCGACCCGTCGCGGATACCGAGTCAGGCGGGTTCGTCGGCGACGGATCAGCTTCGGACATGACAGCCTTCCGTGCTGACAAGGGGAGTCCGGCGGCTTCCGGGGCGATTCCCGGGCTTCCGGGGCTTCCGGGGCTTCCGGGGCTTCCGGGGGGGGGACGCTGGGATCAGACGTCCTTGCCCTGACGTTCCAGTTCGCGGGCCACTTCGATGCAGTACTTGGCCCATGGCTTGGCGTCGAGGCGGGTCTTGCCGATCGGCTTGCCCGTTTCATAGCAGACGCCGTAGGTTCCGTTGCGAAGTCGGATCAGAGCTTCGTTGATCTTCTGGAGCAGGGCGCGTTCGGACTCGACGAGTTCGAGATTGAACTCCTGTTCGTAGTTGTCGGTGCCGGTGTCGGCCATATGCTCGTAGGAGATATTGCCGCCGCCGTTGCGGGTATCGCTGGAAAGGGCTTCGACGTCGCCGAGGATTTCCGCCCGTTTCTGGAGCAGGGAGAGCCGGTAATGGTCGAGGTCAGCCTTGGACAGGCCGGTCTTGACCTTGCGAAGCTGGGCTTCGGTAATCGGCTCATTGGGCAAGGTGAACCGGCTGGTCGCCTCGGAGCTGCGGCGCAGGGTAGCACGAATGCGTGCGACGCGGTCGGAGATTTCGGCGACCTTCTGGCCGTTGGCGGGTGTGGCCGACTTGACTGAAACCTTTGTCGAGCCTTTGGTTGAGGCGGATTTGACCGTGCGGGCCGAAGCCGGGGTCCGGCTCTTGGCGGGCGAAGGGGATTTGCCCGAAGCAGTCGGTGCGGCCACTTTACCTGCTTTGGCGGGCTTTTTGGCTGTGCTTGGGCCGCTGCTCGATCCCTTGGAACCGGCAGAGCCTTTGGCGGGCTTGGTCTTGGCCGCGGAGGCGGGCCGCGGGGCCGTTCGCTTGGGGGCGCTTCCTGCACCGCCGGCCTTGCTGCTCGTCTTCTTCTTCGCCACGGGTAAACTCCGTAATCCGAAAGCCTTGCCGATGCGACAGGCCTCGGAAGGGGCTGCGGCCATCCGATGCTGACGCTCCTCGTCAGATCGGACGACCAGGCTGAGGACGGCGAAGTTTACCGACATATGCCCCGATCATCAAGGCCATGGGCATCGCGCCGCCGGATGGGTTTGCTCAAAACCACGCATATCGCCTGATTTGTGAACAGAATTCACTTCCAGGCAATCCAACATCCATGATCGGCAATCAGGCTTTTAACATGCCGCTTTCACGAGCGTAAGAAAAAATACCGCCCGCGTCGATGATCGGCTTCACGTCGCCCAGCGGAGCCAGCTCGTACCGCTTGCCCGTGGTCTGGTTGACCAGCAGGCCGGCTTCGATATCCACCTGACAGACGTCGCCGGTGCGGATTTCCGCCACCAGCCGCTGACGGGCTTCGCAGGGCAGCAGGTAGCCTCCGTTGACGCAGTTGCGGAAGAAGATGCGGGCGTAGAACTCGGCGATGACCATCTGGGCCCCCGCTTCCGCCAAGGCCAGCGGCGCGTGTTCCCGGCTGGAGCCGCAACCGAAGTTCCGGCCGCCGATGATGATCCTGTACTGCGACTTGTACTGGTTCTCCGGCACGAACCTCGTTCCGCCGCCAGGCAGTCCCGACTGCTTCGGCGGCACGCCGGACAAGGCATACATGCCGAAGTACTTCCGCTCCGCCGGATCGGACGGATTGAACGACAGGTATTCCGCGGGAATGATCTGATCGGTATCGACGTCGTCGCCGAGGACGAACGCCGGGCCGGTGATGACGTTCTGCATGACTGCGACTCCTTGGAACAAGCAGGGCAGTATAGCTTCGAGGCCGAATGTGTGAAGGGACAGACGCGCGGGCAGTCTGCCCGCGGCTGGGAAAATGCCAACGCTCCACGCTTTTGCAGCTTCGGGCAGTCTGCCCGCGCGTCCCCCTGCACGCCTTCCCCGGATATGGCATCATGTCGCGCTTCCTCCTGGAGCCACGCCCATGCGGTTGATGATCGACGCCCATCTGGACATCGCCTGGAATGCTTTATCGTTCGACCGTGACCAGCGGCTGCCGATTGCCCAGCTTCGTCAGCGGGAAACCGGGATGAAAGGCAAACAGCGGGGCAACTGCACGGTAAGCCTGCCGGAACTGCGTCGGGGCACGACCGGCGTCTGCCTGGCGACGCGGCTGGCCCGCGCGCTGCCCGCCGACGGCTGGTGCGACGCCGAGTCCGGCCACTCGCGCCTGGCCATGCGAACCCGACGCGACCAGTACATCCGCGAAGACATCGATTTCGCCTGCATGGAAACCGCCTCCGCCGTCGCCCAGGGTCAACTCGCCTACTACAAGCTGCTCGAACGCGGCGGCCAGATGAAAATGATCCGCACCCGCGGCGATCTTGATGCCGTCTGGTCCACGTGGACCAGCGCGAAGGACAAGGCCGGCCTGCCCGTCGGCTACATCCTGAGCATGGAAGGCTGCGATCCCATCGTCGATCTCGATCACGTCGCCTGGTGGTGGCAGCAGGGCCTGCGGACGGCCTGCCTGGCCCACTACGGCCCAAGCGCCTACTCCATGGGCACCGGCGGCGATGGCGAACTGTTCCCCGCCGGCCGCGATCTGGTCCGGAAATTCCACGAATTGGGCGTCATTCTCGACCTCGTCCACACCGCCGATACCGCCATCCTCCAGGCCATGGACCTCTACCCAGGCCCGGTCTTCGTCAGCCACGGCAACTGCCGCGCGCTGGTCCCCGGCGATCGCCAGATCAGCGACGATCAAATCCGCCTGATCGCCCAGCGCGGCGGGGTCATCGGAACCGTGCTCGACAACTGGATGCTCGCCCCCGGCTACAAGTTCGGTCAGACGCCGCGCGAATCGGTCACGCTCAGTCATGTGGCCGACCACCTCCTCCACGTTTGCGAAGTCACCGGCAACGCCCGCCATGCCGCCCTCGGCAGCGACCTCGACGGCGGCTTCGGCACGGAACAGTCACCGGCCGATCTGGACACCCATACCGACCTGCACAAGCTCGAAGACATCCTCCGCGACAAGGGCATGCCGGCGGCCGACATCGATGCGGTGCTCTTCGGCAACTGGCTGCGGTTTTTCCGAGAGGCGCTGCCGGCGTAATGCCGGACTCGCGGAGTCCGACTCCGAAATTCCCCCGCGAATCCGAGCCAGACATTGTGAGCCCGTCATTCTCCGCATCGCTTCTATCAGACACACGATTGTTTCCTCGCTTCACGAAAATGTCCCGTCGCCGTCGAACTGACCTGCGTTGCCAATCACGCCACCAGCCCGTATGCTTCATCCAGCCAACCAGCCTGAATCCTCACTCTTCCACAGGAATCCTCGACATGACTGACCCGAGGCGTGCAGGGATCGCGGCGGCATTGGGACGGATCCCCTCCGGCCTGTTCGTCATCACCGCCAGACATGAAGACCGCGCCACCGGCATGTTGGCCAGTTGGGTGCAACAGGTCTGCTTCGAGCCGCCGATGGTTTCCATCGCCGTCGCCAAGGGCAGGCCCATCATGCCGCTGATCAGCGAGTCGCGCCACTTCGGCATCTGCCAGCTCCCCGTCGGCGAAAAGATCATCGTCCGCAAATTCGCCGCCGGCATCGACGGAGGCGAAGACCCGTTCCTCGGCTTCGAGATGATCCACAACACCGTCACCGGCGTGCCCATCCTCGCCCACGTCCTGGGCTACCTCGAATGCGAAGTCAAATGCCACGTCGACGTCGAAGGCGATCATGACGTCTTCGTCGGCACCGTCCGCGCAGGCCGCCACATCGCCGGCGAACCCTGGGTCCACCTCCGCGACGACGGCTTCAAGTATTGAGCCGTTATCAGCCACAGATGAACGCAGATAAACGCAGATGAAAACCCAAAAACAGTAGATGATTTCAAAGCAATTGTCATTGTATTTTTCTTATCTGCGTTCATCTGCGTCCATCTGCGGCTAAAAATCATCATGCCCATCCCCATCAGCATCGACGACCCCATCAACGCACGCATCCTCAAGGTTTCCGAGGATCGCATCGCCGGCTATTGCCGTCAGCCGCTGCATGAAATCGCCCGGCTCAGCGATGTGGATTTGAATGTCGTCGTCGAACGACTGCGGGCCATGCTCGAAGCGAAGACCATTCGCCGCATCCGCCAGACCCTGCTCTCCACCAGCCTCGCGCCCGGCGCGCTCGTCGCGTGGCAAGTGCCCCCAGAACAGCTCAACATCGCTTTCGAGTTCATGTTCCGCGAAGACCCCTTCTCCGGCCACGTCGTCATCCGCACCACCGACAGCCCCGTCGCAGGCTCCGCCTATCGGCTGTGGACCACGCTGAAAGTGCCCACCGGATTCGACATGGACGCGCACTGCCGCTGGCTCATGCGGCAGACCGGCGCGACGAGATATCTGTTGCTGCCGGCGAAAAAAGTCTTCACCCTCGGCGTCGGTCACGTGCGACGGCGCGAACTGTCCCCCGGCGACCGCACCGACGAACCAGGCCGCGTGCTCGATGTCGAAGTCGCCGATCTGACGGAAAAGCAGTGGCACGTGCTGATGCCGCTCAAACGCGAGTTTGAGCCGGAGGAAATCGTGCCCGATCTCTGGACCGGCCGCGCCGACGAAGCCGGCGTCTGCCTCGACGCATTCCACGCCATCGCCGAGGATTTGGCCAAGCGCCAGATCATCGGCCGCTTCTCCACCTTCCTCGAACACGTCAAGAAACTCTCCGACGGCCAGAGCGTCACCCGCTACAACGCCCTGTTCCACTGGGCCGTCCCCGCCGGACAGGAACTCGCCGCCGGCCGGGAAGTCGGCCGGCACACGGTCATGACCCACGCCTACTGGCGCGAGGGTGGACCCGAATTCAACCACGTCAACATCATGGGCGTCGCCCACGGCCTCGACAAAGACCTGCTTCTGGCTCACAAAGACGCGATCGATACTCATCTCCGCGAAGCCGGCATCGACCTGCGCTACACCAACGTCTTCTGGGGCGGCCGTAGCGAAATCAAACCTTCCGAAATCTCACCTCTCGTCTACCGTCAATGGGCGCAGGATCGCAGCGCGTTGACATAACGACTGCAGCGAAGACGCTGCAGCTATGAAATGCTTACGATATTCAGCGTCTTTCATAGCTGCGACGTCTTCGTCGCAGTCCGACGAGGAACCAAACGATGCCCGTGTATCTGTACACCCTCCACGCCTACCGCTCGTGGATGCCGGACCACGCGCGGGGATACGTCGAACGCCGCAAAGGCATCCTCGCCCCGAACCGGGACAAAGCCTGGAACTACCGCCAACTCGCCCGCTATGAACGCATGACCTTCAACGGTCACCTCTGTCGCGTGCTGATCGAAGCCGCGAAGCAAAGCGTTGACAGACAGAAGTGGCGCATCCACGCTGCGACAGCCGTGTGGTCCCACGTCCATGTCCTGCTCAGTTGGCAGGAGTATCGTGATGCGTATCGCGTCCGATCCGTGCTCAAACGCACTTTGACGGTTTCACTGCGTGATGCGACCAATCAGCAGCGACCATGGTTTTCCCGCGCGGGCAGCGTCAAGCGCGTGCGGGATCGCGCCCACTTCGACCGGCTCATGACGTCCTACCTGCCGGGGCACAAACGGTACGGCGGCGCGTGGTGGTTCGAGGGTGAAGACCCTGCGGCGAAGACGCCGCAGCTATAAAATACTTGCGATATTCAGCGTCTTTCAAAGCTGCGACGTCTTCGTCGCAGTCCCGTTACGCCAGCACCTCCGTCCCATCCCGCCTCACCGCCGGCCACGCCGCCTGACAATGCCCGCACGTCATCTGATCCACCGCCCGCATCTTCCCGCATCCCTCGCACCGCTCCCGCGCCGGCCAGTCCCGCAGACACAGCATCGTCAGCACCGTCACAGGTCCAAGTGCGATGGACAGTCCAGCCCACGTGATCTTTGTCGCAAGATTCCGCTGATATCTCGCCAGCAAACATTGGCATACCATCATGCCGAACACCAACCAGCACGCGGATGCAATCAGGACTTCCGGATTGTCCAGAGCGTTTTTCCGCAGTTCCTGATTCACTGTCCACATCCATGGCCAAAGAAATGCACCGATTTGATATTGAACCTTCTGCGATACTCGCGTTGATTTGTGCAATGCCGGCAAATCGACAAGATGATCGACTTTGCTGGTGCGGACATCCGCCTGAAACGCTTTTCCTTGGCCACTCTCATCCTGCTGGAGAACGGCCAATCGTTCTCCGGGTTTGCCTCCCCAGCCATACGTAACTTCGCGAGCCTGTTTCACATCCTGAGGCATATTGATGACCGCCAATGGCTGGTTCCACCAGTCCACCTCCAGTCCTCGCAGCAATTCGCACGAAAAGACAAGCAACCTCCTGTTGGTCAGCAGGACAATCTTCGTACGACCGTTAACATCCATACTATTTCGAACCAGAACGACTTCACCTTGATCCGGAGTCCATACCTTGCTTAGTTGTCCAGGCTCAGGGCTATAAAATAGGTGATATACACCGTCCTCATATATAAAGTCACTATACCATGGTATATAGACAGGTTTTGCGAGAAATGGTTGCAGCGATGTAGTTCGGCTTTCCCATCCGTTTGCCCCAAGACGATCCGTCAACAGCCGCGTCTGTTGGTCATAGTACCATATCAGCCGATTGTGATGCACATAGTAGGCATTTGTTTGGACTTGTCCGCTGCATAACGGAAAAAGCAGACTGTATTCCCAGTGATATCCGAATGGTGTGTATTTCGCGTAGAATCCATCAGTATCCAGCAGAAATGCATCGTCCGAGTACCTTCTGCGATATTTTCCGTTATATCCGGAAATCGTTTTTCCACTCAGGTCGCTGATGTCGGTGACATACCATCCCTTCTCTGTCACTAGAACAGGATTTCCATTCCTGTCCATCGCATAGGAATAACGTTGTGTTTCTTCATATATCGTAAGTATTGCGCAGGGAATCATTGCACATACCCATAGCACGACCCAAAGGCCGGCAATCAGGGAAACACCCGTGGCCCAGCGGGTGGTCAGTGGCTGTCTGGCTGTTGCGCCGCCGACGAGGAAACTGCCCCAGGCCGCCAGCAACAGGGTCAATACGGAAGATGATGCGATGACCATCGCCCATGCCCATGTTCGCGCATTGGTAGCTGCCAGCGAGACGATCAGCACCAAACCCAGAGGCAACAGCCGGCTGCCCCACCAGCGGGCCTGGCGGATGCCAATGAGCATGCCGGCGAAGAACCACGCCATGCCGATCGTGATGTCCGCGACGCCGGGCAGCAGCATTTGCGGGAGAAACGGCGCGGCCAGATGTCCCGGCCAGGCCGCCCAGCCCGCGGCACATAGCCAGGGAATCGCCGTTGCCAACACGTACAGCAGCAATCCCGCAAATGCCTTGCCGGCGAAAATGGCTTGACGACGGATTGGCCGGTGCACCAGAAATCCCCAGCGATCCCGGCGGGAATCGCCGATGGTCGCCAGAAAGCCCAGCATCAACCCGATCGCCGGACAGCCATAGATCATGGTCAATTGCACCGACTCGCTCATGAATGTGTGGATGTCGGATGAACCAAATGACCTGTCATTTCTGTGGGACACAACAGTCAAAGCCAAACATAGACAGCCGCTGATGACCAGCAGGCCCAGCAGCGCCCACAGTGCCTTTTCCCTTGCTTCCTTCCAGAAGATCGCTTTCATGACATGCTCCCGGTGAATGATGTTCGCGGCTGATCCAGGTTGCTGAGGAAGAAACGTTTTCGGCCGCGCTCGCCCATGTAGCCGATGATGGCGTCTTCCAGGTTCATGGGGCGATGTTCGATGATGTCGCAGCCCAGACGCGCCAGTTTCGCCTTGGTTTCCGCGTTGAAATGCACCAGCGTGATGATGTAAGCGTCGCCCTCCTGCGTGAGATTGAGCAGGCCGGGCAAGGTTGTCGTGTCATCCAGCTTTCGTGAACAATGAACGACCACGCAACTGACAGCTTCGCGGAAATCCTCCGTTGCGCAACATACTTTGAGAATACCTCGGTCGAGGATGGCGATGCGGTCGGCCACGCGTTCCACATCGTCCAGCAGATGCGAGCTGAACAGGATGGTTCGCCCCTGCTCGCGTGTGAAATGCACCATGGCTTCCAGCAGCGTTCGGCGTGCCACGGGGTCCAGGCCCAGGGCGGGATCGTCGAGGATGAGCAGCTCCGGCTGCGGGGCCAGCGTCAGCGCCAAAGCGAGTCCCGCACACTGGCCTCTGGATAGATGTTTGGCGCGTTGACGAAGGCCCAGGTTGAAGTGGTCCAGTACGGCTTCGTAGAGCTGGTCGCTCCACTGCGCGTGGCCGGCCCGTTGGTACTGGGCACACTGTTTGAGCGTCATCCAGGGGACAACGGGATGGCCTTCGGACAAGTAGCCGATTCGGCCTCGCATGGCGGGAGTCAGCGACAGGCTCGGCTGACCGAGTACTTCGCAGCTTCCCCGCGTGGGCGCCATCAGGCCCAGCAGCAGGCGGATGAGCGTGGTCTTGCCCGAACCGTTACGGCCGAGCAGTCCCATCACGCAGCCACGGGGCACGTGCAGACTCAACTCCCGCAGCACGCATTTATCCCGGTAATAATGCGTTAATCCCTCCGTGCGAATCACCGGCCCGTTCATGTTGCACACCCCTTTCTCCCCCGGAAGCGGCCCCCCGGAAGCGGCCCCCCGGAAGTTTTTCAAATTGCCCCCAAAAGGACTCACTTCTTTTCCACCTGCCGAAACTGCTGATCGATCAGTTCGTGAATCTGTTGTGCGGTCAGCCCCAGCGCCACGGCCTCGCGGACCAGCGACTGTGCCAGCGGCTCCACGCGACGCTTGCGCTCGGCCTGCGTGTAGACCTGCCTCGCCTCGGCGACGAACAGCCCCCGGCCCGGCTGCGACACCAGCACGCCCTCGCGGGTCAGCTCCAGATACGCCCGCGCCACGGTGTTGGGATTGACCACCAGTTGCTCGGCGAGGCCCCGGACGCTGGGCATCTGCTCGCCCGCCGGCAGCCTGCCCAGCGCTGCCGCCAGACGCACCTGATCCACGATTTGCCGGTGGATCGAGGCTGCCTGCCCGCTCTGGATGACGATCTGAATGGTCATGGCGCGCCAACTGTACTAGTTGTTGTAGTACAGTGTAATCAGTTGATCGCGCATGTCAAGACGAACCACGGCGAAGACGCCGCAGCTATGAAAGACGTCACAACTCACAAGTATTTCGTAGCTGCGACGTCTTCGTCGCAGTCTTCGATATGCGTCAGTTCTTCTCGCGCAGACGCTGTCCCCGCAATGCGGCGAGGATGGATTTGTATGCCTGCGTATCCATGCGGACTGTGATCGTGTCGATTTGCAGTTTGCCCCGCTTGTCCAGGCTCAGCGATTGCGCGACGTTCGTGTACATCTGCTGCACGCGGGCGGTCTGCGTGGATAAATCCCGGCGAATCGCAGGCGTCAGCGTGGAATCTTCGGTCTGACTGACGGCCTGGGCCACGAGTTTACGCACCACGTCATTGGCGGACGGATCGCCGGCGGCGATACGGTCCAGTACGTCCTGCAGCATTGCGGCCAAACGCACGCCGCCTTCCGGGGGCAGCGATTCGGTCAGCAGATCGCGGTACGCCAGCGCGGGCATGTTCACGCGCTGGATCAATGTACGTCGCAGTTCAAGCAGACGGTTTTCCAGTTGCACGGTTTCGGCGACGCCGGCGTCGGGTTTGAGCGAAAACGTAACGCCCGGACCATCGCCCGATGTCGTGCCGCGGGAGATGGATTCCGTCACTGGCCGCGGCGTATTGGTCCCAGCCAGCGGCGGCAGGTCGGATTTCACCGCCTGTTTGTAGTTGAAGTCGTACAGGGTCGGCGCGGAGCGCGGCGGGCCGGCCTGCGCGCGTTTCACGTCCGGCTGCGGCTGTTTGAGCACCATCGGCATACGGCTGACCACCTGCCCCAGTTGCGGCAGAGCGGCTTTGGCGAAATCCGGCTTGAAACTCAGCAGTTGCCACTTGATCCACGCATCGGCGACGGCATCCTCGTCCGTAGCCGACGCCAGCGCGGCGATGACCTGATCCGATTCCAGCGTCAGCTTCTTGTCCTGAGCATAGTCCGGCAACAGCCGCGGCCACTGACGCCGCTGCTCCCATCCCTGCTTCGCTTCCTGCTTGAGGTCCGCGATGATGTCCGGCAGCAACTGGCTTTCAGCGTCTGTCGCGGCCTGAGTCGTCAGCAGAAGAATCAGCAGGGCTGGAAGGAGCATGACGGATCATAGGCGTTACGGTTCGCGCCGCAGCCGCACGCCGCAGATGGCAGGCCCATAGACGGATTTCGCGTCACGCTGCTCCATCGCCAGTGTCAGCGACAATTCGCCGGACTTGTCGATGCGGATGACGCCGAGATCGCTTTCGGCGGTGTGCCAGCGGTTGACGCTTTCGTCCATGATCATGTCCTTGCATCCCGTCAGGCCGGCGACCTGCTCGCCGAGCAGCGAGACGCGCATGGCATGATCTCCGAACAGGGATCGGCCTTCCTTCTCCCGGACGTTCAGTTCGCTTTCGCGGTCCAGGTAATTCTGGATATAGACCCGGTAGCGGCCGGGCTGGCGAAGACGGAACGACCATCGCATATGTCCGGTCGGCGATTCCCAGCCGGTGGTGTAGCCGGCCGTGTCGAGTTTGATCTCGGCATTGCCTTCCCGTTGGGCCATCCACGCGGGAAGGTTGATCCCACCGTCCGGCTGCTGCACGGGCAGCGGATCGACGTCCGGCTCACCGGCGAGATCGAGCGCGAGCACCGACACGCAGGAATCCGGCGCGGCGTCCGGCAACGTCACGCGGAGCAAGTGGCTGTCCGTGGCGGCGTCGTGCTCCTGGCGGAACGTGATGATCTCCCGTCCATCGGCCAGCAGCCTTGCGCCCAGCACCGTGGAACGCAGCCCAGCGAGCGTGAAATCCCGGCCGGGCCAGGTGAAGAAATGCAGGTACAAGCGGCCCCGTTTGCACGTGACCCGACCCCAGGGGAAATCACACGGAAACGGATTCTGCCGCGTGCCGTAGATGCTCTCGCCGTTGACCTTCATCCACCGGCCAATGGCCTGAAAACGCTCGATGGTGGGCCGGGGCACGTCGCCTTCGGCGGTGGGGCCGATGTTCAGGAGGGAGTTGACGCCTCTGGACGCGCACTGCACCAGCAGCCGGACGAGGTATTCCACGGATTTCCAGTTGTGGTCGTCCTGCTTGAAGCCCCATGTGTCGTTGAGCGTGGCGGGGGTTTCCCAGTCGCCCTGGACTTTTCCCTGCGGAATCTGATTGTCGCCGAGGCTGCCGTAGTCGCCGCAGTCGTGTCCCACCCGGCCGCTGACGAGGCAGTCGGGCTGGAGCATATGGACGAAGTTGCGCAGGTCCATGCTCTGCTCGCGCGAGATGGAGGCGGGCACATCAAACCAGATCAGCCCCACTGGACCATACTTCGTCAGCAGTTCGGTGAGCTGGGGTTTGACCTTGTCTTCGATGTATTGGGCGAATCGTTCCGGCTCCACCGGCGTGAACTTTCCGTCCACGTTGCCCTCTTCCCACTTGTGGCTGCCGCCGGGCGCTTCCCAGTCCAGGTCCTGCGAGTAGTAGAAACAGAGCTTCACGCCATAGCGGTGACAGGCCTGCGCCAGTGGGACCATCGGATCCTTCGCCCATGGCGTGGTCTTGACAATGTTGTAGGGATGCGCCGAGTCGAACATCGCAAAGCCGTCGTGATGCTTCGCGGTGATGACCAGGTACTTCATGCCCGCATCGCTCGCCATCTTGACCCATGCGTCGGCGTCGAACTTCGTCGGGTTGAACTGCCCGGCCAGCGGGGCGTAATCGTCCAGCTTGATCCGGGCGGTGTACATGATCCATTCACCGATGCCCGGTACCGGTTCGCCCCGCCACTTGCCGGCCAGCACGGAATACAGGCCCCAGTGAATGAACATGCCAAAACGAACTTCACGCCACCAGCTCAGCGCATCAACTTCCGACATGAATGGAGTTCCTTTGTTGCATGAGGGTCATGGACGACACAACGCCCCTCGGAAGAGCGTGGTAAATTAACACTATTCCTTTCTCTGCGTCAATTACCGTGGTTCACGGTGATATGATAATGAGATCAACAGGTGCTGATGAAACCATTTTCCGTGAACTGCGAAATGTTGCCCCGAATTTGCCCCTCGCGGGTTGCTCACGATGACAGAAAACGTTTCGTCAGAACCCGTGGTCCCCAATACAGCTTCACCAAGTCTGCCGATGCACCATTCGCGTTACGTATGGACGTCACTGGCCGTCTCCCTTGCCAATCTGTTCTGGCAAGGGTGGTTCGATGGCGTGGTTTTCAACATCTACAAGCAACATCGCGTGGGCACACTCGCCTCCGTGCTTGCGCTCATGTTGGCCATCGCCGCGTATCAGCAGCCGAACCGTAGACGGTCGCTGGCCCTTGTGGCGCTCATGATCGCGATTCTGGAAGTCCTGGCGCATGTGATGCTCGTGCCGCTGTGATGCACTGATGCTGCCAGCAACATACCACTGACCACAACGAAGATGCTGTGGCTATGAAATGCTTGCGATCTTCGACGTCTTTCAAAGCTGCGACGTCTTCGTCGCAGTCTTCGCTATGCGTCAGTTCTTTCACGCAGACGTTGTCCGCGCAGCGCGGACGAGATGCCGCGGGGCGCGGATTGATGATTATGGCGTGAGACTCGGCTTGCCGGCTTTCCAGAACACCTCGGTTTTGGACAGAAGCCAGGTATTGCCCTTGTCGCAGTTGCCCTGGAAGAAGAGCCATGTGCGGTCGCCGTCCTGAAAGACGCCGGGGTGGCCGGATTCGCTGCTGTTCCAGTCGCCTGGCTTGCCGTTGGGCAGGAAAGGCTGGTCGCACAGACGTTGCCAGACCAGGCCGTCGTCACTGACGGCGACGCCGATCTGCTGGGGTTCGAGGTTGTACGCCCCGGCATAAAACATGAACAGCCGTCCGTCGCGCCGAAGCACTGTCGGAGCTTCAATGCACTTGCGTTCCCTGGCCAGTTCGGGCTTGAGGATGGGACCATCGCATAGTTGTCGCCACTGCGGCCTGGAGAAATCGCTGTTCAACGGCGCGCCGGCAACGCCAAGCATCTGGATTTCCATCTTCGGATCGCGGGTGG
>JADLAP010000383.1 GCA_020848195.1 Phycisphaeraceae bacterium | reverse complement strand
TGTCGAACAATTTCCTCCAATTCCCCAATCATGTTTATCTGAGGTGGGACTCCCCGGGAATATGTAATTACAATCCGGGCCTACAGTACTATAGCCATATCCGCTATCATATTTTAAATGCATTCCGTCTCCCCAAATGGAGCGCAAATAATTATAATAGTGAAGTGGAGTTTGCGGATTACCATAAGGTACAGCATTTATGTTCCGATAAAAAAGGGAATTAGACATTATCCATTCTTCCTGAAGCTCATCCACAATGCAATTGTGGTCATTGTCTTTCCCATCATTCACATCTGCTTCAGGCCCTTTTAAAAAAACGACTGCTTGTGCCGGAGGGAATTTTCCGTATCCTCCTCCGGTACAGACTGTATCATCATCATTATCTCCATTATAAACTTGGTAGGCACTTCGCTCAACATCAGTGCCAAACATATCATCGGAATAGCACCCTAAATTCAAATCGGTAAAATTTCCTATGCATAAACTATCGTATTGAAAAGTGGATCTGTTAATGAGTCTATAATTTATAAAAATGGTATTGCCCAAGGATGTATCCGCCAAATTATTGAAAGCATAGGCCATCCCATGTATTTCAATTCCAAATCTCAGGCCTCCGGTGCCATGCACTGAACCAAGTTCCGAATCATTAAAAATAAAATACACACACTGATCTCCCTTAATGCATGGAAAATCTCCAGCTGTCGGGTTGTAGATATTATCTCCATTTACATCAACATAAGGGGCCAGATTTTGAGCTTGGCCCATCGAGGGATCCCCATTCCCCGGCCAGTTAAGAATATTTTGAGGTATGGGATTTAATATCCCTAATCGAAAACTGTCGATGGTTGACTTATTGATTTTCCAAACTTTATTCCACGCCAGGGAATTGGTGTGCGTAATGGTTGCATTGGTGGTATCTAACGGGCCTGGCCAAAAATCGGTGCCTGATTGCTTGTAGGTCTCCGCTGCAAGTTTGAGTTGCCCTCCAATATCAATTCCTCCGATCCAAAGATTGCCAGCAAATATGGTCCCTTTCCCGCTTCCTTTTGGAATTTCAAAC
>JADLAP010000382.1 GCA_020848195.1 Phycisphaeraceae bacterium | reverse complement strand
GGATTTTCCCTAATTATTGTTTCATATACTTTTTTGGCTTCCACTTTTTTATTACGGCCGTAAAGGTCTCCTGCCAGTTTGTTCTGAAATTCAAGATTGTGGGGAGCAAGCCTGACGGCCTGTTCATAGAACCGGGAGCCTGCATGGCCCGGTTCGGTTGCAGCCGAATAGGTGTACGCATCTCCTATGCGGTAACAGGTCCAGGCATCTTTGTTGTCATGCGATATTTTGGTGAGGACCTTATTTAGCAGAATGTCATTCCCGACCTTGCTCACACAGGAGAGAATATTTCCGTATTCTCCTTTCAGGTAGTAAATGCGTACCAGTGCGTGTATGTTCTTTTGGAGGTCTTCTGTTGTTTTATTCCGGAGGTATTTCAGGGCCGAATCCAGCAGGGCAGGGCTGCGGTCAAATTTTTCGTGTTGGTTGATATAAGCTTCCGCTTTTATTTCGGGTTCAGGGTTCTTTTCATTGATAGCGATGAGACCGATGAATTTTTTCACACCGGCTATGTCTGTTTTTTTGACCGGTTTCCGGATGTAATGGTCTGTTACCGTTACATGCGGAATATCTATGGACCCGCTCCGGGGCATGTGGCAGGAAACACAGTTGTCCTGCTTTTTATCCTTTACTTCCGATTTTTCTGTGCAAAGGCCATTTGTTTGCTCTGTGTGACAATTTTTACATGCATTATTGAATATTTCTTTACCAGTTACTTTAACGCTCACATGGGGATTATGACAAGTGATACAGGTCAAGTTGTTCTTATGAGGTCTCAGTGAATTTATTTCTCCCTTTAGGGCAGGGGTAAGAAAGCATTTACTCATCTTTAGCCTGTCCGCGTGAGAAGCCATAATGAACTCATCATCGGCTCCTTCGTATTTTGGAAGAAAGATGGTCTCTATGTCCGACAGCTTCATCCCGGGACGGAAATCCAGGAATGACTTTCCTTCCTTTAAAACAGAATTTCCCTGCAGGTGGCAGCGCTGGCAAACATCAAATTGCAGGTCTACAGAGAGTTTGGCGGGGTTGACGATGGAATAGTCAATGTATTTAGAGGTGTCAATCAAAATGCCCGCAGTTTTTTCTTTTACATGAATTTCGCCAGGTCCATGACAACGTTCACAGGAAATTCCGTTAGGTACCTCTGTGAATTTATTTTCTGATCCGGGAACAAAACCGGGCAGGGAATTGTGGCAGGACATGCACTCCAGTCCGATCTTGCGGGAGAAGCGGGTATTGAATCCGTTCTCAAAACCCGGAGGCAGGTCCCATTTCCCGTCCTGGGTGTAAAAGGTCATGGGCATCTGGTGTAAATACCCATTGGTATTGAATATGTGTGAATTAGTATGCTGCCCGGAACCGATGATGTAATCCACGGTTTCAACCCGCTTGTGAACGGTGTCTTTTCCATCCAGCCTGAACTCCAGGATCATCATGGAATCCCCGGACCAAAAGGGGAGGTAAGAGAGGTCGGAATGTTTATCGTAGATGACGGAGTGTTTGTCAAATTTTGCAGACGATTTTTTCTTTGTGGCATGATCAAAGCTTTTTCCCATGCCGGTTTCAATGAATGTTTCGTATT
>JADLAP010000245.1 GCA_020848195.1 Phycisphaeraceae bacterium | reverse complement strand
GTCCCAGGTGACCCGCAGCAGGACACGGTTGGCCGGGTCCATCGTGGTTTCCCACAACTGCTCGGCGTCCATTTCGCCCAGGCCCTTGAAGCGTTTGATGTCCACGCCGCGGCGGCCCTGGATCGCTGGTCAGACCCGCATCAGGTTGTCTTGTCTTCACCGGCCGAAGCGAAGCGGCGCTGACGGTGTCGAAGAACCATGTACGACATGCCGCCCAGCAGAGTCGCCGTGAGACAGGCCAGATTGCGACGAAACCGGGACACGGTGTCGTTTTGTTTCAGCTTTTCCCGCATGACATCAAGATGACTTTGCACATCCGACACCGTCTTGGCATTCAGATCGCCCTTGAGGGTGTTACTGATGCTGCTGATCTG
Source organism: Phycisphaeraceae bacterium (assembly GCA_020848195.1). GTDB lineage: Bacteria > Planctomycetota > Phycisphaerae > Phycisphaerales > Phycisphaeraceae > JADLAP01. The sequence continues at coordinate 20,250 of JADLAP010000245.1, read as the reverse complement.
TCCCGCGATGTAGAAATCGCCAAGTGATCCGTAGCCTTTGATGTTGCCGGAAAACCAGCTCAAGCCAAAAGCCAGAATGGCGAAGATCACATTCAACCACAGCACCAGGGGAATCAGCCGTTGTCTGGCGTTTGGCGTTGGACGTTTCATGAAATTGACGTGCATTTCAGCATCCCCCTGCATGATGGCGATGGTGCTGGTGTTGTGTCATTGTCGGACTCGGTTGGCTACCTTTGCGTTGCATTCCGGACACACGCCGGATGTGTTGCCGGTCAGGTTGTAGCCGCAGACCGAGCAGGTTGGAGCGGCGGCCACATGGGCAGGCCAGCGAAAAATCATGATCAAGCTGGCGGCATAAAGCCAGTACAACGTCATGACGCCAAACAAACACCCGCTGTATGAACCGATTCTGCTTTCCCACAGGGTCGACACGTGATGCACCGAATCCCATCGGCTGTAGTACAGCACCCAGTAGGTGATGTTGCCCACCACACTCGTAAGCACAGCAACAGGCCACAGAATGCCAATGGCCATCAGACGAGCGGAGTAGAGTTCCCGTTCGCGCAGAATCCGCCAGAGCATGTACCAGAAGGTGTAGAACGACACCAGGAAACTGAGATATGGGGGAAATACGTTAAGTCGGCGGAATTTCCTCAGCGTCCCCCCAAGCATACCCTGTCCCTCCGGCCAAACCAACGATGGATACAGATCAAACCAATCCAACATGGGGGCCAGCCTATTCACCACACACCGCGACGCCATTGCCGCCACGCTGATCGTCAGCCACTTGTGCTGCGTCCGCGGTCTGGGCGATCCATCACCAGCCTTGATGCCACACGCGCCATACAGCAATGCCAGCAATGTCAGAACAGCAAGCAGATGTTCGATAAACCATGTGGCGTCCACCGGGAAACCAAAGCTCAACAGTATCGGTTGAGTTAGAAATGTTTCCGCGATCCCCGGCCCTGATCCCCACACCGCTTCATAAAACAGGTAGTAACCCCCATATGCAACCACAGGCACACCGAGCCCCACAAGCAGCCATCGATATGGGAAAATCGCTGCTGGATGAAGTCGTGCCACGAGACGTTTCATCAGTCAAACCCGCCGATGGCGCGCATCAGGATCACGCGTCGAGAGACATTCTACTGCGACCAACATGGATATCCGACGCGACTTGTCGCGTCCGCGGGGATACGCGTGGGACCATTACACGTCGAGGTTTTTGACTTCGAGGGCGTGTTCCTCGATGTACTTGCGGCGGGGTTCGACTTCTTCGCCCATCAGGATGCTGAAGAGCTTCTCCGCTTCGCTGGCGGCGTCCCAGGTGACCCGCAGCAGGACACGGTTGGCCGGGTCCATCGTGGTTTCCCACAACTGCTCGGCGTCCATTTCGCCCAGGCCCTTGAAGCGTTTGATGTCCACGCCGCGGCGGCCCTGTTCGAGCACGGCAGGGGCGATCTGGGCGAGGTTGACGATGGGTCGGGACTGCGGGCCGATCTTGCCGTCGTCGTGGATCAGGGCGAAGCGGGTGGGCATGGCCTCGCCGGCGGCGGACTGGCGGGGCAGGAGTGCGTAGTCGCCGATGTTCAGGCCGAAGTCGCCCAGCGCCTTGAAAAGGCGTTCGATCTCGCGGACTTCGTGGAGTTCCTTGCGCTTCACGCGGGCCCAGGGAGAAGTGTCGGCGTCGGAGGAGCCGTCGGTCTGGCCGCCGTGGAGTTCGCGGAAGGCGTCTTCGTCGGTTTCGGACCAGAAGAAGCGTTCGCCGCCGTCGGCGATTTCGACGGGCAATTGCAGGCGGATGCGCGGCAGCCGGCCCTGATGTTCCGGATCCTTGGCGCGAAGTTCGAGGAACGGCCTGAACAGGATGCCCCGCCGTTCGAGGATCGCCACCTGTTCGTGCAACTGCTCCAGCAGGTTGAGCACCGACCGCAGTTCTTCGTCGGCGAGGCGTCGGGTTTCCTCGTGCTGATCGTTGTAAACCACCAGCGTGGTCCCGGCGATGCCCAGATCGCTCAGCAGGACGCGCATGCGCTTTTCATTGAGGACATACTCGCTCTTCTTGTGGCGAAGCACCTGGTAAAGCGGCGGCTGGGCGATGAAGATCCGGCCCTGACGGACCAGCTCCGGCATCTGGCGGAAGAAGAACGTCAGCAGGAGCGTGCGGATGTGCGAGCCATCGACGTCGGCGTCGGTCATGATGATGATCTTGCCGTAGCGGAGCTTGTCGATGTCGAACTCTTCGCCGCCGATGCCGCAGGCCAGCGCCTGGATGATGACGCGGATTTCCTCGAAGCCGAGGATTTTGTCGAGCCGGGCTTTTTCGACGTTGAGGATTTTGCCGCGAAGGGGAAGGATGGCCTGGGTCTTGTAGTCGCGGCCTCCCTTGGCGGAGCCGCCGGCGGAGTCGCCTTCGACGAGATAAAGCTCGGAGAGGGCGATGTCCTTGGTGGTGCAGTCGTAGAGTTTGCCGGGCAGTCCGCCGCCGTCGAGGGCGCCCTTGCGGCGGGTCAGTTCCCGTGCCTTGCGGGCGGCTTCACGCGCCTGGGCGGCCATCAAACCCTTCTGGCAGATTCGCCGGGCGTCGCCGGGGTGTTCCTCCAGCCACGCGCCCAGGCGCTGCGACAGGGAGCCGCCGACGAAGGACTCCACTTCCGCGTTGCCCAGCTTGGTTTTCGTCTGGCCCTCGAATTGCGGATCGGGAACCTTGACGGAGATGATGGCGACGAGGCCTTCGCGCAGGTCTTCGCCGGACGGCGCGCTGTCGCCCTTGAGGATGTTCGCTCCGCGGGCGTAGCCGTTGAGCGTGCGGGTCAGCGCGGCCTTGAAGCCGGAGAGGTGCGTGCCGCCTTCGATGGTGTTGATGTTGTTGGCGAAAGAGAGCAGCGTCTCGTTGTACGAGTCGTTGTACTGCATGGCGAACTCGCACACCAGATTGGTGGCGGGGTCTTCCACTTTGATGTGGATGGTGTCATGCAGGACCTGCCGGCCTTCGTTGATGGATTGCACGAAAGCGAGAATGCCTTCGGGGTAGCAGTAGATTTCGCTGCGTTGAGCGCGTTCGTCTTCGAGGGTGATGGTCAGGCCGGGGTTGAGGTACGCCAGTTCGCGCAGGCGGACGGCGAGGGTTTCAAAGCGGAAGGTGACATCGGGAAAGATTTCGGGGTCCGGCTTGAAGGTGACCTTGGTGCCGGTCTTTTTGCGTTCGCCGATGACGTGGAGTTGTTCGGCGACGATGCCGCGTTCGAAGCTGATGGCGTGGAGCTTGCCGTTGCGTGCGATTTCGACTTCGAGCCATTCGGAGAGTGCGTTGACGACGCTGGCTCCGACGCCGTGGAGGCCGCCGGAGGTTTTGTAGGCGTCGTGGTCGAACTTGCCGCCGGCGTGGAGGACGGTCATGACGATTTCGACGGTCGGCCTGCCGTTGAGCGTGGGGTTCGCGTGCTTGTAGGGTCCGACGGGAATGCCGGAGCCGTCGTCGGTGATGGACGCCGAGCCGTCGGCGTTGAGCTTGATCTGGATGCTGAAGCAGCGGCCGGCCATGTGTTCGTCGATGGAATTGTCGACGATTTCGTAGACGAGGTGGTGCAGACCTCGGGCGGTGGTGTCGCCGATGTACATGCCCGGGCGCTTGCGGACGGCTTCGAGGCCTTCGAGGACTTTGATGTTTTCTTCGTTGTAGCGAGCGGGGGAAGCGGCTGCCGGGGCAGGCGCGGCGGCCTGCGCGGCGGCTGGGGACGATCCCTCCGTCACCGATCCGTTCCCCGTCTGGACAGGGGGCAGGGCGACATCGGCACGTTCTTCCATGACCATGTTGACTTCCTGCGAACGGGTGAAAAAAGCCCGGAAACACGGGCTGTTCGATGGTTCGCCAATCCCCGTTCAGAAGGAACAATTGTAGCAGAAATGCCGGGGCTTCTCCAACGCGGCGGCTTCCGGCGCGATGGCGGGAAATCGCATGAGTTTCCGCGGATCAAAGCTGTTCTTGCGAACCCGCGCGGTCTACGATCAAACGACGTTCGGAGCATTCCGCTCGATCCGGCGATGCTTGCTCCGGGTTGGGCGGTTGGATTGCAGGACATGACGGTGGAGTCAATCGCTTCGGAACCGGGGAGGGAGTCCAGCGATGGGAATGCCCCTGCGGGTGGGTCTGGTGGACGGCCAAGGGCTTCACCGCCACTGCCTGGCCTTCCGGCTGCAGGCCGAAGCGTGGCTCCATGTCGTGATGGAATGCGAAACGCTTGGCCCGATGTTCGGCACGAAAACGGAACAGAACGTGGAACTGGCGCTCGTCCACTACGACAGCTTCGGCTGGACCCTGTTCGATGAACTGGATCAACTGCTGCGACTGAACACGAAGCTGAGCGTGCTGCTGATGATGGATCGACCGACTCAACGAGCCTTGCAACAGGCGGCGAATCTGGGCGTCACGGGCTGCGTCAGCACGGGCGAGTCGATCGATGTGCTGCTGAAAGCGATCCGATCCAGCCGGCCGCTGGCGTCGCCCGGCTGCTGGTCCGCCGGCGTGCTCGGTCAGCTTCATCTGCCTCTGACGACCACCATCCCACCCGCCGGCCGCAAAAGGCGGGGTCAGGATCTGACCAGCCGGGAAATTTCCGTCCTGATCCTCCTTGCCCGCGGCTTAACGCGTAAGCAGATCGCCCAGGAACTCCACCTGAGCGTCAAAACCGTGGAAGGCCATTCCGACCGCATCATGCGTAAGCTCAATCTCCACGATCGCGTGGAACTGGCCCGATACGCCATCCGCGAAAGCTACGAGATGCCCTGACCTGATAGGGTTCTACCCTACCCCTCCCCTGTTTGGTGCCGATATCGCAATAAACCTCATGCAGATCATCATTTTTGCTGATATTTCGCATGTCAATACCGCATTTTCCCCATCAGCTTGCTGGATTGTCCCGTTCCATGACCTCAAAATCATTTCAATAATGAGGTAAATACCCTATGGACGAATAGATCAGATATGACGATAGTTATCTCTGATGACGGCAAGCAAAATCGAAACAATCGTTCGTCGAATCAAGTCATCCACGCCTGAGCATTGATCACCCCGGCTGACCGGAAGAAACAGGACCCCCCCAACCACCCGCAATCAGCCGGGGTGGTTTTTTTCATGGTTTAACCTTCCAAGTCCCCTGCACGAACGGGTCAGCTTTCCATCCGCCGGCTCAGCCAGCCCCAGAGTCGCCGGCTCAGCGGCAGCATCGCCAGCGGCAACACCACCGCCAGCGCCAGAGCCACGGTCAGCGACCAGCCGAACGGCAACAGCCACGGCCCCACGTACACCGCCCAGATCGTCACCGGCAGCATCGACAGCATCATGTTGATGGAGATCGCCCCCGTCATTTCGCCGTGACGGTCTTCGCCGGTCGGGGAATAGGGCTGATGGGCTTTGGGTTCCATCGTCGTCTCCCGCCTGAAGCCTGGGGCCGACGACGCCGCATTCACGCCCCCGTCGCGGCCTGACGTTTCGTCAGTTCCTCGCGGACAATCCGCACGGCTTCGGCGATGGCTTGATCCAGGTCGTCATTGACCAGGAACACATCATAGACGCCACAGGCCTTGGCCATCGCGATTTCATCCTTGGCTTTGCGGAACCGGCGCTGGATGGTCGCCTCATCCTCGCGCTGGCGCTTGCGAAGCCGGCGAAGCAGTTCATCTTCGCTGGGCGGCAGCACGAACAGGCTGAACGCGGCCGGAAAAAGCTTCTTGACCTGGATCGCGCCCTGGACGTCGATTTCCAGGATCATGACCCGGCCATCCTTCACCGCCTGGTCCACCGGCTCCCTTGGCGTGCCGTAGAAGTTGCCGAACACTTCCGCCCATTCCAGCAGCTTGCCCTCATCGCGGGCCTTCTGGAACGTGGGGATGTCGACGAAGTGATAGTCCACGCCATCGGTGTCCGCCGCCGTCCTGGGACGTGTGGTCATGGACACGCTGAACAGGGCGCTGAGGATTTTGCGGACCTGGCCGGTGATGGTGGTTTTCCCCACGCCGGAGGGACCGCAGATGACCAGGAGAAGGCCGGGGTTGGACATGGGGATGCTTTCACGAACTGAAGGTATGCGACACACTTCCCAATGACGAATGACCAAATCCAAATGACGAATGGGCCAAGGCCGTGTCTTTGTTCGTCATTCGGATTTGGACATTGGGCGTTTCCCCTGTGATTCACACTTTTTGCGCGTTGACGACAAGGAACAGGCTGGCCATGCGGACCGCCAGGCCGTTGGTGACTTGTTGGAGGATGGCGGAGTTGAGGCCGTCGGCGACGGCGGCGTCGAGTTCCACGCCGCGGTTGATCGGGCCTGGGTGCATGACGATGACGTCCGGCTTGGCCCTTCGCAGCCTCGCGGCATTGAGGCCGAAAAAGTGGGCATATTCCCGCACGCTGGGGAAGAGCTGGCTGGTCATCCGCTCGAACTGAATCCGCAGCATGTTGATGGCGTCGACGCGAGGCAGCACGGCATCGAGATCGTGGCTGATCTCACAACCCAAATCCGCCAGCCCGCGCGGCAGCAGGGTGGAGGGACCGACGAGGATCACATGCGCTCCGAGCTTGAGCAGGCCGTGAAGGTTGGACCTGGCCACCCGGCTATGGGCGATGTCGCCGACGATGGCGACGGTGACGCCGGAAAGGTCATAGTGGCTTCGGCGGCCCAGCCGCTGCGCGAGGGTGAAGATGTCGAGCAGGCCCTGCGTGGGATGTTCATGCTGACCGTCGCCGGCATTGACGATGCAGCAGTTGACGGCACGGGACAGGTGCAGGGCCGCGCCGCTGCGGTGGTGACGCAGCACGATGGCGTCGACGCCCATGGCCTCGATGTTCCGGGCCGTGTCGATCAGGGTTTCGCCCTTGGAGACGCTGGAGCCTTTGCCGGTCAGTTCCAGCACGTCGGCGGAAAGGCGGCTGGCGGCGAGATTGAAGCTGGATCGCGTCCGGGTGGAATCCTCGAAGAAGAGGTTGACGACGACTTTGCCGCGCAGCGCGGGGACTTTTTTCACGCTGCGGGTGCTGACTTCCTCGAAGCCTTCAGCCGTGCGAAGCACGAAGCGAATGTCGTCGGCCGAGAGGCTTTCCAGGTCCAGCAGGTGGCGATGAACCCAGCGATATTCGCCTGGCAATTGGCTCATGGGGCCATACCTCCGGGGGTGCCTCCGGGAGGGCCTCCGGGGGCCGGGGGCCGGGGACAGACATGGATGGCGTCAAGGGAATCCGTGGGCCTCATGCGGACCTCGACGCGCTGGCCGAGCGTGACGGCATGGCGATCGTCGCCGTGGACGAGATCGAGTCCGACGAAGTCCGGGGCGATGGGCAGTTCGCGTCCGCCGCGATCGACCAGCACGGCAAGCCAGACGCGTTTGGGTCTGCCAAGGTCCATCAGCAGTTGCAGCGCCGCGCGAACGCTGCGTCCGGTCATCAGGACATCGTCCACAAGGATGACATTCAGGCCGTCAACACCGAAGGGAATGACGGTGGTGCGCACGACGGGCCGGCCGCCGACTTCGGACAGATCATCGCGGTACAGGGTGATGTCCACCACGCCGACGCGGTCGCCGAAGACTTCGGCGCCCAGAGCGTCGTGCAGACGTTTGGCGATGTCGTCGCCGCGTGACCGGATGCCGACGAGTGCCCATGGCGCGCCGTCCGGCTCGGCGTCCACCGCCTGCCGGATCGACTGTTCCAGCCGCCCGATCAGCCCCGCCACCGCCTTGTCATCGGCCAACACCCGCATGGCCCGCATGGTAGCGTCCGAACCGGCGCGGGGCCAGCGGGTTTTTAGCCGCAGATGAACGCGGATGAACGCAGATAAGACGAAATCAAATCGATGTATTTCATGCAACAGATCCCGCGGAAGCTCTGAGTACAGAGCTTCCGCGGGCTTTGGTTGGTATTCAATATCAAACTGTTTTGTCTTGGTCTTATCTGCGTTTATCTGCGTTCATCTGCGGCTAAAAACCGCTACCTCGACGCCGAGGATTCGTTGGCGATGATGGAAATCGGGATGGTGCGTTCGTCGAAGCTGTTGCTGGCCATGTCGGTGACGCGGATTTTCAGGCGGTAGCGGCCGACGCCCAGACGCGCGGGCAGCCGGATCAGTTGCACGGTGAAAAAGTCGTGGCGGCGATTGCGGGAGGAATCGGAAATCTGCTCCTGCGGCTGGCTCCAGACCCGTAGGCCGTCGGCTTCGGTGTACAGCTCCACTTCCTGGGCCAGGCGCACGCGGAACTGGTTGCCGTCGTCGACGATGGCGAAGTTCTCCAGTTCGACGTAAACGACCATGGGCAGTTCCCGGCCCGCCACGAACGACTCGGACTCGAACGGATCGTAGGAACCGAAACCGCTGACGCTGCGGCAGAGGGCGATTTTGCGGATGCCGATGGGCTGCTGGCCGAAGATGCGTTCGAGCTGATCGTGGATCGCGGCGGGATCGCCCTTGCCTTCGCCGCGCGAGGCGGACACGAGTTCGAGCACCTGCTCATGGAACCGGCGTACGCGATGGCGCTGCGCCGTGTCGAGCGGCTTGAGGTCGTCCGTGGTCAGCCGGGCCTGGCCGTCCATGGCGCTGAGGGCGGAGAGGAGCATGGCCCGGATTTCCGGCTTCTGCTCCTGCTGACGAAGATCGTTGACGAGCTGTCCGATGACCCGTTGCTCGTTGGACCCATCCATTGCCGCGGCAGGCGTGGGAGCAGGTGCGGGTACAGGCGCGAGCGCGGGGGCCGCAGCGGCCTGCTTCGGCGTCGCGGGCGGCAACGTCTGGATCGGATTCGACGCCGGCTGCACCACGGCTGCGGGAGCCGGCGCGGGGATCGAAGGCAGAACGATCAAATCTTCCGCCGGTTTCACGGCCGCGGGTTGAGGTTGGGCGACGGGCTTTTCGGGCTGCTTGACGTCCAGCCATTCCACCTGGGCCACCGCCCCGGCATAGGGCTTGACCGACACGTGAGCGGGCGCGGCGAGTGGCGCGGCGGTCGCGGCGGTCGCCGCTGCGGTCGGGGCCGGGGCGGGCAACAGGTTGTCCGTGCTGGTCTGCTGCTGACGATGGCGCTTGAGCAGCGCAGCTAAAAGATGGTCCGACTGAGACTGCGCCTGCTGACTGACGGGATCATGGGCGTTTGCCGCATCGCCGGTTTCGGCCGGTTTGGCGGCGTCGGAAGCGACAGCGGACGCCGGTGGCGTCGCCGGCGCGGACGATGGGCCGCCGTCGTCGGACATGCCCAGCCAATGCATCATGCCACAACCTGACGTTGCCATGCTCACCAGCAACGCGGCTGCCAGCCCGCTCCAGCGGCTGTTTCGATCGCGCATAACGCCTCCCTGCGTTCCACAGCCCGTTCGGCGATCCTTCGCCCTGGGACTGTCGGTTCATCCTGAACCTGCGCCCACTGTAGGCCCATCCTTGAGCCACTTGTCTTGTTATCGGGTCTCATCGGCTAACCGGGCGCAGAAACATTCAAGATTTCCCGTGGCCTTGCCAAAGCCCGACTTGCTCCGCGCGTCGGCTTCGACGATCCGTTCGAGCAACTGGCCGGTTTTCTGCAGATTCAGCTTCCGCAGCAACGCCGTGAACATCATTTCCCGCGGTCCCCAGAGCTTCAGTTGACGGGCGATCTGCGCCGGCGGCTGGCCCTGCTGCTTCATCGCCGCGCCCAGGTGCAGCTTCCGCATCAGGTCCGCCACGAAGTAGCACACCAGCACGTCCGGCTGACCGCCGAGATCGATCAGCTCCCGCACCTTTTCCAAGGCAGCCCGCGAGGAGGACTGCGTCAGGCCGTCGCCCTGCGCCAGCGCGGCAAGCACGGATTCCTGCACCGCCCACGCATCCTCGTCATTGCTTCGACCAAGCAGCTCACGCGCCACGTCCGTCGTCAGCGCCTGCCCCGGTTCCACCAGCAGCGAGATTTTCGCCAGTTCCCCGTCGAGCCGGCCAAGATCGACGCCGATGCGATCGACCATCAGCTTGGCCACCTGCGGATCGAGCTTCTGATCCAGCGTCTGCAACGCCCGGTCGGTCAGCCACTTCGTCGCCGCGGCGGGACTGAGGGCTTCGCACTTGATCAGCCGGACGACCTTCTGAATCAGCTTGTCCAGGTTGACCGCGTGCCACTTGTCCGCCCGCAGCACCAGCGTGCCGTGCTCCGACGGACTCTGGACATAGCGCTCCAGCGACTTTCGGTGATCGGACACGAACTTGTCCGCGTTGTCCACGATGACCAGCTTGTGCTGCTGCATCAGGCCGAAGCTGCGCAGTTCGTCGAGGACGTCGGCGAGGCTGTCGGTCAGGCCGTCGTAGGAGATGGTTTCCACTTCCGTGAACGCCGCCTGCAGCGCGGCACGGAGGGCGTCGATGTGTTGGCGCTTGAGCGTCGCTTCCGGGCCGTGCAGGACGCAGATGCGGACGGAAGCATCCATCTCGCCGGTGGGAGCGCGGGGCTTGGAGGTCGTGCGTGCCATGGGTGGCATGATAACGATGTTCAGGGAAGTTCAACGGGCGGCGACGGGCCTGGCTGGGCGTTTCCACCTCACCGCCGCTTTCACGCGGGACGGGGACAGCAACATGGCTACCGCCAGCAGCACGCTGGGCCAGAGTTGAAGCAACAAACGATGCGCCGAGGCATGCAGATGCCACGCCAGATCGTGCGGGGAAATCAGGTAAACCGCGCCATAGCCGAGGATCACGAGGAACAGCGTCAGGGCGATCAGCATCTGCGGGGCGCGGTCGCGTGTTCGCGTGGTCCCGGCCGCGCCGAGCAGCGCCAGCGCGATCCCCGTCAGCACCGGCCAACCGACCACCAGCACCACCGCCCCCGCGGCGGCGCGGCCGATCATCGCATACCGCTGCACGTCCATCGCCTGGTCGAGCATCTGCGACAAGGCACGCGCGGCAAACAGATCGCTTCGGCCAGCGCAGCTTGCTTTGACGATCAGGACCAGCAGCAGGGGCAGGGCCGCGCCCGCCAGCCAGCTTCGCCATCGCACGCGAGGCGAAATCAACCGCACCGCCAGCAAAGCCGCGAACAGGGCGATGACGAACAGCCAGCCTTCATTTTTCGTCCACGCCGCCGCGCCGGCGAGGAAGCCGGACAGCAGCCAAAACCCGGCTGGACACGCGGATTTCCGCAGCGCCAGCATCGCCGTGCCAAGCGATCCCAGCAGATACAGCCCCAGCGGCAAATCCGCCAGTTGCGACGCTCCGGCATCCGTCCACTGCCGCGTGCCCAGCAGCGCCAGCGTGGCCAGAATCGCCAGGATCGTCCCGCGCAACTGTCGGACCAGACTGTACAGCAGCATCGCCAGGCCCGCCGCGACGACGATGTTCAGCAACGCCGGCGCAAGCCAGTCGTAACCCGCATAGCGCCACAGCCGCGCCACGTTCAGCGGCAGCAGCAGCGGATAATCGGGATGCGAGGAGGCGAGGACGTCGCTGAACATCGCCGACCAGCGCGGGCCGCCGCGGTAAAGGAACGTCGCCTTGAGATTCCAGATCGCCATGGCGTCCCACGCGCCCAGCGGAACCGCGCGATGGACCTGAAACATCGCGGCGCTGCTGAGCAGGACACCCACCCCCACAACGATGCCGCCGATAGACCAACGCCACGCGATCGGCCGCCATCGCCAGACAGTCAGACATGCGGCACACATCATCAGGTCCACGATCGCCGACATCCACATACCGGTCAGACCCAGGCCGACCATCAACAGATGCGAGCAGGAACACATCCATAATCCTGCCGCCAAACCCAGCGGCCAGAGCAGCGATCTCAGGCGCTTGTCCGAGATTGCCCACGCGCATGCCTGACGCCCCGTGATGACGGCGACCGCCAGAGCCGACAGAATGACAAGGCTCGTGATGATGTTGGCTACCTCGCGGAAGATGCGTCGTCAGGGGAACGCACCAGGGCTTCGTGCGGACTGATCCATTCGATGGATGGCCGATCCCCAAACGCGGCGGGCATCGGCAGACCGGCGGGCCATTGCATCAGCGTGATGGCGTGCGGCCTGCGGATGGAAAGCAGCACCGGCGCCAGGGCGAGCTGGGCCAGCACCCGACGAGCTTCCGAGCGTGTGGGATCCGCGGACGCCGCCGCTTCGGGAATCAAGCCGATCTCATGCACATTGGAGGCGATCAGGCGCGTGGCAACCGCGTCATACTGTCGCAGCTTCGCCAAAGCCGGCGCAGGCTGACCGTGACGATCCGCCACGATCTGTTGTCGCCGCCAGCCCTCCATCGCGGGAGACACCACCGCCGTCGCCGCGAGGATCAGCAGCGCCGCCGGCACGCAGGTGACGCGAAGCTGTCGGATCATGGCCTGATGCTAATGTCTGCCTCCGGGCGCGTCCATCATGACAGGAGAAGACGCGCGGGCAGTCTGCCCGCGGCTATCAACGAGACGGAAGTTGCGCCGTGTGAACTTCAACGTTACGATGATCCGCGTGAACAACGACGTCTATCTCAACGGGCAATGGTTGCCGGTCGGCGAGGCGAAAGTCAGCGTCGAGGACCGGTCGTGCATGTTCGGCGATGCCGTGTACGAAGTGCTGCGGTACTACGACGGCAAGCCGTTTGCGCCGAAGCTGCACGTGGAACGCATGAGGCACAGCCTCGACGCGGTGTCGATTCCGCTGCCGGAGGAGTTCGAGCGTCTGCCCCAGATCAGCGACGAACTGGTGCGTCGAAACGCGATGCCGCACTGCAAGGCGTACTGGCAGATCAGCCGGGGCGTGGCTCCGCGTGAACACGAAGCGCCGGCGGGACTGAAGCCCACGGTGCTGGTGATGACGTATGAGGTGCCGCCGCTGAACGTCGACGCGCCTGCGCCGCGGAAGCGGGCGATCCTGACGCCGGACCTGCGCTGGCTTCGGTGCGACATCAAGGCGGTGACGCTGCTGGCCAACGTCATCGCCAAGACGCACGCCCTGCGGGCCGGGGCGCAGGAGGCGATCCTCCACCGCGACGGCGTCGTCACGGAAGGCTCGGCCACCACGGTCTTCATCGTCCGCGGCGGCGTGCTGATGACCCATCCGCTCAGTCCGCTGATCCTCGGAGGCATCACCCGCGCGACGCTGCTGGAACTGGCCCGCAAGCACAACATTCCCGCGCAGGAGCGGCCGTTCACGGTGGATCAGTTGCTCACCGCCGATGAGGTGTTCATCTCCGGCACCACGACGCACGTGGGCGCGGTGACGGAAATCGACCGCCGCACGGTGGGCGAAGGCGACGTGGGGCCTGTTACCGCGAGGCTGAACAGGCTGCTGATCGAGCATATTCTGGCGACGGTGACGCAAGGGTGAACGAAGACATCCGCGACGGTGTCGCGGCATGACGGATGCGCGTCGGCGCGTTCATCTTCAATTCATCACAACAAAAAAAACGGCGGCGCGAGGGTTGCTCGCGCCGCCGTGTTTGATTGTCGCTGCTCAGCGATCGTCAGACGATCACTGGTAGAAGTTGGTGGATTCGGTTTCCTCGACGTTGCGGTCGATCTGATCGGAATTCATGTTGATCTTGAAGCGAACGTCGCCGGGCTTGAGGGCCTTGACGCGGACCTGCCATGCGGCCTTGGCGGCCGGGGCGAGGGTGGGCAACGGCTCGAAGGTGATGGTCTTGCCGCCTGCGTCCACGGCGGCCTTGGTCGGACCGCTGGAGGTCACGTAGCCCATCGTGTCTTCCAGGTTGCAGGTGATCTTGATGTTGGTGCCGACCGCGGTACCCTGGTTGGTGACGGTGATGATGTAGGTGGTCTCGTGACCGATTTCCACTGGGTCATCCACATCGATGCATTCGAGCAGGATGGCCGGGATGCCCTTGATTTCGGTGCGGGCGGTGGCGGTCACGGCATCGGCACAGTAGGCCGTCGCGGAGGCGGTGTTCACGAGAGCGCCGATGATCTTGCTGGTGAAGGCGACGGAGAGGTTCTTGGTTTCGCCCGGCTTGAGGGTGCCGAGGTTCCAGACGACCTCATTGCCCTGGACCTTGCCGTCGTTGGACGCCTGGAGCCAGCCGGAGCCGGCGGGGATGGCGTCCTTGACGATGGTGTTTCGGGCTTCGCCGTCGCCGGTGTTGGCGACGGTGAGGTTGTACTCGACGGGCCGGCCGAGGAACCGCATCGCCGGGCCGGTCTTGGTGATCTGCAGCTTGGGCATCACGACGGTGCAGGAGGCGGACGCCGAAGCGGTCAGCCCGCCCATGCCGGTGACGGAAGCGGGATTGGTGTACTTGCCGGGTTTGGCGGCCTTGGTCTGAACGGTGTATTCCATGCTCTTGCCCGCGGGCAGAGCGCCGACGAGGATCTGCACATCCTTCTTGCCGTCGAGCGTGGTCAGGCCTTCGGGAAGCTGATCGACGATCTTGACGTCCTGGGCCGTGCCGACGCCGGTGTTGGTGACGACGAGCTTGACGGTGATCGGATCGCAGAGGATGACGGATTCAGGCATGGACTTGGCCAGCGCGAGCTTGGGCGCGATGGCTTCGAGGGCGACGCAGGTCGCCAGTTCATGCGAGACGGTCATGCAGTTCTGGATTTTGCCGGCCGCGGTGGCGGAGCCGGAGACGATCATGGTCTTGCTGGCCTTGGCGTCGAGGTCGCCGACGCGCCAGACCAGCTTGCCGCCGGCGCTGTCGGCCTGGGGCGTGGTCTTGCTGAGGCTGAAGTTCGCGGGCACTTCGTCGGTGACGACGACATTCTTCAGCGCCACGCCGGTGAGGTTTTCAACCTTGAGGGTGAAGTCGAACGGCATGCCGACCTGAACGACGGGCGGAGCGCACTTTTCGAGCAGGATCGAGCTGGTCGATGCGTTGCCGGTGGGCCAGTAGAGTTTGGTGCAGGGTCCGACAGGCGCGGGAGCCGGAGCGGGCGCTGGGGCCGGAGCGGGAGCCGGGGCCGGGGCCGCGGCGACCACCTTCGGCGCGGGCCGTTCGCAGGGTTCACCCTTCGCGCACGGGCTGCCCGGAGCGCAGCAACCGCTGACGCCGATGGCCATCAGCAGCAGTACGCTCATCCATTTCGTTGCCGTCATCCATCGAGACATACTCATGCCATTCCTCCTTCGTGTGTTCGGTGCATGGCGAGACAAGCACACCCCGCCTGCTCGCGTGTCATGGTCTTCATGTTCGTTGCGGGAGAGATGCCTACGTGCGTACCTCACCGCCCTGTCTGACACCCCAGTGGCCCCGGTCGCGCAACATCCATGTGGCGACGGTCGAAGTATAGCCGCATTGTGGAACAGGATACAACCTGACAAGCCATTTCGACGGCAGGAACTTCCGTGCCAATACAAACTTCATGGTCGCTGTTTCCGACTGTGCCGTCTGGCGAAACCCGACGGAGCCTATAACCGGCCTGCCGGTTCGTCTACGGATTGTGGAAAATTCCGCGATATTTCCGCATCTTTTCCCCTTCGTCCTCGCCTTCGATGGGAAATATGCCATGTCTGGACTACACGGTCTTCTATTCGACTGTGCTCGCTTGCCAAACGGATTATTCTTCGCGGCAACCGGGTTGCAACGGCTTCAAGGTACTTGGACACGCCGTCGAATCCGACGGATGACGCTCCCTCGCGCGTGATACGATGTCTACATGTTCCGACAAGCGACGCTGAAAGCGATCTATCCCGATGACCCCACGCGTCACGCCACCTGCGAATGCTGCGTGCGGGAGCAGTTGCACGAGCGTCAGGGCATCGGGCAGTACAGCGTGCGCAGGCAGGAAGGCTGGATCGAAGTCGAACTGAACTACGACCCGCGGATACTGTCGCTGGGCCAGATCGAACAGATGTTGCGTTGCACGCAGGCGTGTCTTCCGCCGGACATCCAGTGTCTGGTCATTCCGGTGGAAGGCATGAGATCGAGCCGGTGTCAGCGTCTGATCGAGCGTGAGCTGAATCAGCTTCCGGGGGTGACCGCCACGGCGTCGTACGCTTCGGGAAGTCTGCGACTGGAAATGGACCGGCGGATGTGCCCGCTGCCGGAGATTGTGCGGAAGCTGGAATCGCTGGGCTACGAGGCGGACTTTTCGCAGGCCCGCAGGCAGGCCGCCTCCCCCGCGTGGCGAAGCACGGGCATCGCGGCGATCGAAGCCCGCGTGTGGCGCGTTGTCGCGGGCGCCGGCGCGTGGATGCGCGGCCATCTGGAAATCGTGCTGGTGGCCATCGGAGCCGCGCTGCTCGTGTCGGGCTGGTTGGTGCATCTTCAGCACGGCCCGCAGTGGCTTCGCCTTGCCCTGCTGACCGCCAGCGCCGTGGCGTGCAGCACACAGACCGCGAGGCAGGCGCTGCGCACGCTGGCGCAACTGGGCCTCGACGTGGATGTGCTGATGTTCGCCGCCGCGATCGGGGCGGCGTGCCTGGGACATTATGAAGAAGGCGCATTCCTGCTGATGCTGTTCGGTCTGGGCAATGCCGGGGAACACCTGGCGCTGGGTCGGGCGCGACAGGCCATCCGCGCGCTGTCCCACATGGCCCCGGAACATGCCCAGAAGCTCGACGCCAACGGCAACACGACCACCGTGCCCGTGGAATCCCTTCAGGTGGACGACCGCGTGGTGGTGCGGCCGTTCGACCGTCTGCCCGCCGACGGACGGATCGAGCAGGGCGACTCGGCCATCAACCAGGCCGCCATCACTGGCGAATCCAGACCCGTCGACAAGACCGTGAACGATGATGTTTTCGCGGGAACCATCAACGGCGACGGCCGGCTGGTCGTCCGCGTGACCAGACTGGCCGGCGACACCACGCTGGCGCGGATCATCCGCATGGTGGAGGAAGCGCAGACCACGCGCTCGCCCACGCAGGTGTTCACCGACCGCATCGAACGGTGGTACGTGCCCTGCGTCTTCGCCGCCACGGGCGCGCTGATCGTGCTGCCGCCGGTGATGTCGGCCGGCTCGTGGGGCCTGTGGTTCTACCGGGCGATGGCGTTTCTCACAGCCGCGTCGCCGTGCGCGTTGGCCATCGGCACGCCGGCGGCGACGCTGTGCGGCATCGCAAGGGCGGCCAGACTCGGCGCGCTCATCAAGGGCGGCGTCCATCTTGAAACCCTCGGCAAAGTCAAGGCCATCGCCTTCGACAAGACCGGCACGCTCACGATGGGCAAGCCGGTCGTGCATGAAGTGCTCGTGGACGACGCCGCGGGCGTCACCGCGGAACAGGCCCTGGCGATCGCGGCCGCGCTGGACCAGCAGGTCCATCACCCGCTGGCGGAACCGATCGTCGCCGAGGCGATTCGTCGCGGCGCGACGCTGCCCGCCGTCGAGCGGATCCAGCAGATCCCAGGCCAGGGCGTCGCCGGCCGCGTGGGCGAACATGACGTCTTCGTCGGCAAATGGCGCGACGAAATCCGGGGGACCGGGGGGACCGGGGGCGACGAAGGCCCCGCCGTCTCCGACCTCATGCGGAAGAACTGGCAATCCCTCGTGCAACAGGGCTACACCGTGGTGGCCGTGGTCCGCGACCGCCGCACCGTCGGCGTGATCGGTCTGGCCGACGCGCTGAGGCCCAACAGCGCCGATGTCGTGCGGCAACTCAAACGCATGGGCATCCGCCACGTGGCAATGCTCACCGGCGACCACGCCACCGCAGCCAAAATCATCGCCGAGCAACTCCAGCTCGACGGCCAGTACGCCGAACTGATGCCGGAAAACAAGCTCGATATCGTGGGCCAACTCCAGAAGAAGTTCGGCTGCGTGGCGATGGTCGGCGACGGCGTCAACGACGCGCCCGCCCTTGTCCGCGCCAACGTCGGCATCGCCATGGGCGCCGCCGGCGCGGATGTCGCCATGGAAACCGCCGACGTCGTGCTGATGGGCAGCGACCTGGACCGCCTGCCCCAGATCATCGGCCTCTCCCGCGCCAGCCGCGCCATCGTCGCCCAGAACCTCCTCCTGGCGCTCGGCGTCATCCTCGTCGTCTCACCCATGGCGGCACTCGGTCTGACCCAACTGGGCGTCGCCGTGCTGCTCCACGAAGGTTCGACGGTGCTGGTGGTGCTCAACGCCTTGCGACTGCTCCGCTACGGCCGAGGCACGATCGATGCGACGCCGCTGGAATGCCTGACCTGCCCCAACCGCGGTATCGACTGCTGCCACGAACACGACCACGCCCACCCCGCGCCGGCATGAATCTCCGTGATGCGATACGGTGCAATACGTAGCGCCACGACTTGTCGCGTCTTCACAACAGCGGCGACAGCAGCGCCGCCGCGTTCTCCGCCATCTGCGCCAACGCCGACCGCCTGCGCCACGCCGCCGGGTCCAGCGGCATCGAATCCGCCATGTAGCCCATCTGCGCGAACCGCATCTGTCCCGTGATCTGAGGCCCGAACATCAGCACGTTGATCTCGAAATTCAGGTCATAGCTCCGCACGTCGATGTTCGCCGAACCCAGCAGCGCGAACGCGTCGTCCACCGTCATGGTCTTGGCGTGCAACATGCCCCGCTGGTAGCGATGCACCTGCACGCCCATGTCGAGCAGCCGGGTGAAATACGCCCGGCCCGCGGCGCTGATCAGCAGGTGATCGCTGCGGTGCGGCACGACGAAATGCACCTCCACGCCGCGGTCAACCGCGCTTGAAAACACCACCACGCCCGGCCACCGTGAGGGAAGGTTGCGCTAGAGTGTTAACACTGTGAGTCATTCAAAATTTCGACCCTCCGCCCCCTTGCAGAACATCGAAAAACGGTTTATAATCATTTACACTTTCTGTATTTGAAGGACAAATTGGTGGAAGTGACATCACTGCCAAAACGAAAACTATTAGAAACTTCTGCCGATTACCTTCATCGGTGGGGGGAAAAGTATTGGTATCGCTATTCCGCAAGTATAGCTGAATCACATGTTGTGGATTTAGCAATTGGGCAATTAAATGAAATCCACATCAAAGCAAGATGTTTTAGCATTTTGAATAAAACGCTTGGTATAGGTTCCTTTATACTACTGATTATCAGCTTGTGCGCCCCTTTGTTTAGCTTGTTTTCATCCGGTATGTTTGTAGTAAATGGAAGCGCTCAGTCAACATTGTTCGTTTTGGGTGGAGTGCTTGCCTCCTTGTATGTTGACTACAAACGTAAACAGCGATTATCTGAAAATGTAATGCGCAATTTACTTTTTGGTAACGGTGAACTCGCAGGTCGAATCCATTTAGCCGCCCTACTTATGGGCGAAATCGATACGGGCATGCCAACAAATTCATTCGGTGCATCTGGTAGTTTATCTAAACCTACACATAGCTTGGACGACATTAATCCATCATCAATCAAATAGCGGTTTCTATGGGCCTGAGCGACCGGAACAGGCTCCACACCAGATGTTCGCCGGCGATCGTCAGGTTCACGTTGCTGGCGACGTGCCGCTCCGCCTGCTGCAGCGTGTCGATCGCCGCGAGCCACGCCTCGACGCGAGGCCGAATCGCTTGCGGGTCACGGTGCATCGCCGCGGTCGCGGCATTGAGCTTGCCCCGTGCGTGCTGGCCCAGCAGGTGAAACATCAGCCCCGCGCCCAGCTTGTTCGCCGCTTCCTTGCTGGCGTTGTCGTGATCCTTCACCCACTGCTGGGCGAACTGGTCGATGCCCGCCGCCATCTGCTCGCCCAGTTCCGTCGGGTACTGGCCCTTGAGCATCTGCCCCACTGCGTCCACCACGTGGGCGGACCACTGCTGAAGGTTGTACTGCACCGCCAGGGCCGCGCGTCCCAGACTGCCCCCGGCGAATTCCACCAGCCATTTCCGCTGCGATTCATCCAGCCCATCGGCGTGCTCGGCCAGCCAGACCGACACCACCTCGTCCGTCAGCGGCACGAACGACACCCGCTGACACCGGCTGCGGATCGTGGGCAGCAGACGATCTTCATGGCTGGTCACGAGAATCAGGTACGTCGCCGCCGGCGGCTCCTCCAGTGTCTTGAGCAAAGCGTTCTGGCCCGCGGTGTTGAGCAGCTCCGCTTCGTCCACCACGAACACCTTGTTGTGACGCATCTGCGGCGCGCGGTAGACCGGATCGATCAGGAAGTCGCGGATCACCTCCACCGGAATCACCGTCTGCTTGCGATCGCGGATTTCGCGCTTGTCGTGATATGCGGCCGACTCCTTGGCGATCACGTGCAGGTCCGGGTGCGCGGGCGCCGAATCCGCGAGCAATCGGCACGAATCACACTGGTCGCACGCGATGACCTGCCCCGCCAGATCACGCTGGGCATCCTGGCATAACAGGATTTTCGCAAACGCCAGGGCGGTGGTG
>JADLAP010000244.1 GCA_020848195.1 Phycisphaeraceae bacterium | reverse complement strand
CCCCGGCCTGTTCTTCTTTTCGCAACAAGAAGAAGAATTCGCAGGCCCCGCTCCACGGAGCGTCCGCCGTCCAGCCTTCGGGCGCGACGGCGTTTTTTATTTCAGCATCACCCGGTTCCGTCAGCCCATGTACGCCCGCCCAGAGCGTGCGATGCAGGGAAAAAGGATGGAATCACCCCCAAATCCGGTTTACATACGGGGTTTTCGCTCATGCGGCGGCATGTTTCGCGCTCATGCGGATCATCGGGGGAATAATGGGCTAAACGTATGGAATCAAGAGGATTGCGGCGATTGGCGGATGATCCGGGATCATGGGAGATCATGGAGGGGGTTCCGCGACGATGATTGGCTTAAGTTACGCTGTTGATGGCAATTGCGAGGATGGCAGGGCGGAAAATGCGGGCGTCGGCCGGCGCAAGGCGGATTTTCGGGATCATGGGGATCATTTTGGCTGATCAGCGGGTCGTGACGCGACGCGGCGCCACATGCTGGCGCAGCGGTATCTCATGGCATGGAAGTGCATTACGGCGCGGCGGCGCGACAAGTCGCGGGCTGCGCCCATGGCGAGAAGGTGGCATCAAGAAACTGCGCGATGGCGGCATCAAGGCGCAACGCGATGCGGCGGCGTCAGGGTTTGGCGCTGGGCCGATCGGGCTGGTCGGAGGGGGCGGAGGATTCGCCGGCCTGCTTGACTTCGTCTTCGATGCCCGACAGACCTTTTTTGAATTCGACGACGGATTTGCCGAGGCTGCGACCGACTTCGGGAAGACGCTTGCCGAAGATCAGCAGGCCGAGCACTGCCAGAATGACGAGTTCCCATGGGCCGACGTTGAACATGATCGCCACCTGCTTTCGTGCGTAGGCGTGCATGGAGCGGGAGCGGAGCATCCGTGTCCGCGTGATCGCCGAGGGATTATACACCGGAAGTTGGGCGGGGGTTGCGTGGTGCGGAGGGCGCGTGGCGCGAAATCGCACGAGAAGCCGGGGCGGGTCTGCGGCCTCGCCGCGAAACAAATGCGCACATGGGGGTACGTTACAACTTGCCGAGGATGATGGAGGCGTTGTGGCCGCCGAAGCCGAAGCTGTTGCTCATCACGCGGTGGACGGTCTTTTCCCGCGCCTTGTGGGGCACGTAGTCCAGATCGCACTCGTCATCGGGGTTGTCGAGATTGATGGTCGGGGGCAGGATGCCATCGCGGAGGGCGAGGGTGCAGATGATGGCTTCGATGCCGCCGGAGGCGCCCAGGAGGTGTCCGGTCATGCTCTTGGTGGAGCTGACGGGAATCTTTTTCGCCAGGTCGCCGAAGGATTTCTTGATGGCGCGGGTTTCGGCGATGTCGCCCAGGGGCGTGCTGGTGCCGTGGGCGTTGACGTAGTCGATATCGGCGGCGCAAAGCTTGGCGTCGCGGAGGGCCATGTTCATGGCGTGCGCGGCACCGGCGCCCTGTTCGTCCGGCGCGGTGATGTGCGAGCCGTCGGCGGACTGACCGAAGCCGAGGAGTTCGGCGTAGATGCGGGCGCCGCGGGCCTTGGCGCGTTCGTATTCTTCGAGCAGGAGGATGCCGGAGCCTTCGGCGAGGATGAAGCCGTCGCGGTCCTTGTCGAAGGGTCTGGAGGCCCGTTCGGGTTCGTCATTGCGTTTGGACAGGGCCTTGAGTGCGATGAAGCAGGCGGTGCCCAGCGGCGTCATGGCGGCCTCGGAGCCGCCGGTGAGAATGATGTCGGCGTTGTCGTGTCGGATGGCCATCAGGGCGTCACCGATGGCTTGGGCGGCGGAGGCGCAGGCGGTGGCGACGGCATGGTTGGGGCCATGGATACCGAAGTGGATCGACACATTGCCCGGCGCGGCGTTGCACATGAGGCGCGGGACCATGAAGGGGCTGACGCGATCAGGCCCCTTGTCGATCATTTTGCGGTAGCCGGTTTCAAATTCCTCGATGCCGCCGATACCGGTGCCGATGATGGCTCCGCAACGCCAGACGTCTTCTTTGGCGAAATCGATGCCAGCGTCCTTGACGGCGTCGATGGAGGCGCTGAGGGCGAACTGGGCGAAGCGGTCGAGGCGCTTGGCGTCCCGGCGGTCGAGATTCGGACCGCCGTCCCAGTCGGTGATTTCACCGCCGATCTTGACTTCGTACTGGGTGGTGTCAAAGCGGGAGATGCGGCGTACGCCGCTCGTTCCGGCCTTGAGCTTGTCCCAGACGCCGTTGATCGACAGACCAAGACTGGTGACCCAGCCTATTCCAGTAATGACAACGCGCCGCTGGCTCATGCACGAACCCTGCCGCCGGCCCGGGATGGAGGTATAGCTCCACCCGAACCGTCACGGTTTGAGAAAGCGGAGGGAGCGAGAATTACTCGCCGCCTTCCTTGACCTTGTTGACATGTTCCTTGATGAAGTCGATGGCCTGGCCGACGGTCTGGATTTTCTCGGCCTGTTCATCGGGGATGGAGGTTTCAAACTCATCCTCGAATTCCATGACCAATTCGACCGTGTCGAGACTGTCGGCGTTGAGGTCGTTGACGAAGTTGGTGTCGCGGGTGATTTCGCCCTTGTCGACGCCCATCTGTTCGGCGACGATTGCGATCACGCGTTCCTCGATCGACGCCTCATCCATTGACTTGCCGCTGGTGGTGTCCGGGGAATCTGCCATCCCACATCCCTTTCCGGTAAACGATCCGATCGCCGGGCCGTCGGTCCGCGTTTCCATATAGCGGGCAATATGCCCGAACGGCCCGGTCTTGAAAGCATTCCATGTTTCGCAGGATGCCGGTCACTATAGCTTTGACCCGTCCTGCTGCCAACCCGCTCCAACGAGGGGCGGGGGAATGTATCACATTGTCATCCCGCCATCAACGGCCAGCACCTGGCCGGTGATATACGCGCTGTCGTCGGACGCCAGAAACGCGATCGCCGCCGCCACTTCATCGGGCTGTCCGAACCGCTTGAGCGGCGTGACCGACTTGGCCCAATCCTTCACTTGTTGCGGCAGATTCACCGTCATGGCGGTGTCGATGAATCCGGGCGCCACCGCGTTGGCGGTGATGCCTTTGGAGGCCATTTCCTTGGCGATGGTCTTGGTCAGACCGATCAGTCCCGCCTTGGCGGAAGAATAATTGGTTTGTCCGTAGTTGCCGACGACGCCGGCGACGGAGCTGATGTTGATGATCCGGCCGAAGCGGTTGCGCATCATCGGTCGAAGGGCCGTGCGGCAGGCGACGAACGCCGAGCGCAGGTTCACGTGGATGACCTGGTCGAACTCGTCGTCCGTCATGCGAAGCAGCAGGTTGTCACGGGTGAGGCCTGCGTTGTTGACGAGGATGTCCAGCCGGCCGAATTCCTCGGCGACTTCCTCGATCATCCTGGCCAGCGCCAGATGGTCATTGACGTCGCAGCAGCGAACGCAGGCAAGTCCGCCGTCGTTGCGGATCGTGGCGGCCACCTCCTCCAGCGGTCCTTCGCTGCGGGAGACGAGTACGACCTGCCGGCCTTGCGCGGCGATGCGCCGGGCGGCGCAGGCGCCGATCCCGCGCGACGCGCCGGTGATCAGGGCAATCCGAGTGGGAGTGGTCTGTGGCATGGCTGGTTCCAGGTCCTTCTTCCGACATCCGGGCGGCTGACCCTCGACTCCATTATGCGGGTTCGGCGCAGTTCTGCACGCTGACCTGCCGGTTGATCCGTCTCATCAATCCCGAAAGCACGCGGCCGGGGGGCAATTCCACCACATGTCCCGGCCAGTTCGCCGTCATCCACGTCATCGACTGCGACCATCGGACCGGATGGGTCAGTTGCTCCACCAGTCGCTTCTGGATGGACTGCACGCTGGTCTCGTGCGGCACGGCGGTCACGTTGGACAACACCGGCACGCGAGGCGACGTCCACGACACCGTGGTCATCGCCTCGGCCAGACGCTCGGCGGCAGACTTCATCAGCGGTGAATGGAACGCGCCGGAGACGGCCAGCGGAGTGGCCTTCAGTCCCATCTCTCCCGCCGCCTTCACCGCCCGTTCACAGGCTTCACGATCGCCGCTGATGACGATCTGGCCTGGACAGTTGAAGTTCGCCGCGACGAGGACGCCGCCCTCGCCGGCCCGGCGGCACAACTCCTCCGCCTGGGCGTCCTCGGCTCCCGTCAGCGCGACCATGGAACCCGGATGCTTCTCCGCGGCGTCCTGCATCGCCTGGCCTCGCAGCTTCAGCAGCTTCAGGCCGTCAACGAAGCTCAACGCGCCCGCCAGATGCAGCGCGGTGAATTCGCCGAGGCTCAGACCCGCCGTGCCCGCAATGCTCGTCAGCTTGCCCTGCTCCATCAGTCCCCGCGCGCCGGCCACGGATGCGGTGTAGATCAGCGGCTGGGCGATGTCGGTGCGATTGATCGTCTCCGCGGGGCCTTCCACGCAGAGCTTCGCCACGTCCATGCCCAATGCCGCCTGGGCTTCAGCGAAGACTTTCCTCGCCGCGTCCGACGTTTCCAGCCAGAGCCTGGCCATGCCCACATGCTGAGCGCCCTGGCCCGGACACAGAACGATGGATGCCTGATCGGTCATGTCGCGTTTCCGACTTCCGTGCGGGATCGATTCCTCGTCATCCGTTCACAGCCGCCACAGGCTGGCGGCCCAGGTCAGCCCGCCGCCGAGGGCGATCATCAGCACCAGGTCGCCAGGCCTGACACGCCCGGCTTCCGTCAGTTCGTTCAGACAGATCGGCACGCTCGCCGCCGACGTGTTGGCGAAGCGGTCGATGTTGATGTACAGCTTCT